>JBOGVD010000101.1:0-2657 GCA_050696355.1 Actinomycetota bacterium | reverse complement strand
CGACTCCCGCGACAAACCGAGCCGGTCCGCGAACGCGATCGTCTCCCCGAACAGCGTCAGCGTGCCGACGAGCGTTGCGTTGGCCACGAGCTTGGCGGCGGCCCCCGAACCGAAGGCTCCGACGTGGATCGGGCTGCCGAGCGCCGCCAGCAGCGGCGCCCATCGAGCCGCGAGGTCGTCAGGTCCGCCGATGAAGACGTGCAGCGTGCCGGACTCCGCCTCGCCGAGGCTCCCCAGGACGGGCGCGTCCAGCACCCCGGTCTCCGACGGCAGCGCGGACCCGAGCCATCGCACGGCCGCCGGTCCTACCGTGGACATCTCGATCACGGTGGTCGAGGCGTCGGCGCCGGCGGCGATGCCCTCGGCTCCCTCGGTCACCGCCCGCAGCGCCGCGGGATCGGACACCATCGTGACGACCGCCTCGGCGCTGCGAGCGGCATCGGCCGGGCTCGCCGCCGGCGCCGCGCCTCGGGCCTCGAGGTCCTTCGATCTGCCCGCGGTCCGGTTCCACACGATCACGTCGTGGCCGGCATCGAGGAATCGGTGCGCGAACCGCGCGCCCATCGCGCCGAGCCCGATCACGGCCACCGTCGTCATCCGGGCCATCATCGCGCCGGACGTGACGAGCGACACATCCCCTGCGTGGCCAGGGTCACGCCGGTTCCGTGCCTGCAAGCACAGCGTCGCGGCGAGGGCCCGCGTAGCGTCGGACCGGTCACCGAGGCAGGAGGCGAAGGATGATCACGGGAGATATGGCGAGGGAGCAGATCCGCGATCGCGTCCGCGAGGCCGATGCCTTCCGTCGGTCCCGGACCACCCAGACGAGCCAGCGTCACGAGCGGCGCACGGCGGCTCGCAAGGTCTACAGCGGCTTCGTGGCGGCGCTGGCGGCGCCCTTCCGGCACTAGTCACGCGGGCACGAACCCCGTCGGAGCCGGGACGGACGGCGAAGCCGTCCGTCCGGCTCTTCGTCGTTCCTCGTCTCAGTTCTCGCCCTGGTCCCGCGTGAACCCCAGCTCGCCGTCGAACTCCTGCAGCTTCTCGATGTGCATCCAGCGATGCCGCTGGCTGATCGCCACCAGGAGCTCGTGGACGTCGTCGTCGGGGAGGTCGCCGGGGCTCTCCTTGATGATGAACCGGCACCGGTAGTGGTCGACGGTGTCGGTGATCGCGCCGGTCGGAGGGAAGACCTTCGTCCCGCGCGAGGACACGAGCTTCAGCGAGAGCGGCGTCTCGTGCGTCAGCTCCATCAACGAGGCGCCGAGCTCGTTCGGGCCCATCGGCGACTCGATGAAGACGTCCATCCCGACGACGGCGCGCGACGTCGGCTTCACGTAGTCCACGTCGTCCGAGAGCTTCGGGAGCTCTAGGGGACGGTGCTCGCGAACGGTCCATCCCTCGGATCGTCGCCCGAGATTGCCGATGATCGCCTCGGCGTAGGCGGTCGTGGACGCGCCCGCGTCGTAGCCGACCACGTCGCCGGTGAGGACGCCGTCCTCGAGGGTCACCAGGACGGCGTGCTCGATCGCGTCCGCCTGCTCGAACAGCTCCAGGTACCGGAGCATCAGGACGGCCGACAGGAGGAGCGCGGTGGGGTTGATCACGTCCTTGCCCGCGTACTTGGGAGCGGAACCGTGCACCGCCTCGAAGATCGCCACCTCGCTTCCGATGTTCGCGCTCGGTGCGAACCCGAGCCCACCGACGAGCGCGCTCGACAGGTCCGACAGGATGTCGCCGTTCATGTTCGTCATCACCAGCACGTCGAACTGCTCCGGCCGCTTCACCAGCTGGTGCGCGCAATTGTCGACGATGAGATGCCAGGACTCGAGGTTCGGGTACTCGGGGGCGACCTGTTCGAAGACCCGCTTCAGCGTGCCCTCGGAGAGTTTCATGATGTTCGCCTTGGTCGCGCAGACGACCTGGGAGCGATGCTCGCTCCGTGCGTACTCGAACGCGAAGCGAGCGATCTTCTCCGAGCCCTTCACGGAGATCAGCTTCAGCGCCTCCGCGACGCCGGGCGTCTGCATGTACTCGATCCCCGCGTAGAGGTCCTCGACGTTCTCACGGACGATCACGAGGTCGATGCCCCGGCCGCTGTACGGGGTCGCGACGCCGGGGAGCTCCCGGACGGGCCGCACGTTCGCGTAGGTCTCGAACAGCTTCCTCAGCGTGACGTTCGCGCTCTTCTCGCCGAACCCGACCGGCGTCGCCAGCGGGCCCTTGAGCATCACCCGGGTCCGCGAGAGCGACTCGATCGTCTCCTCGGGCACGCCCGAGGGCAACCCCTTCTTGAAGACCTCGGCTCCCGCCTCGGATTCCTCCCAGTCGATCGGGGCGCCGGATGCTTCCAGGATGCGGCGGGTGGCGTTGGTCACCTCCGGACCGATGCCGTCGCCGGGCACTAGGGTGACGGGGATCCGTTGGTCGGTCGATGTGGCCACGAGCGCCTCCTCGAGATGGGTGCGGAGATGGGTGCGGAGATGGGTGCGCCATGCTATCGGCGAGGCGCGCACGCTCCCGCCCTCAGGCCGTCAGCGCCTCGACCTCCGCCGGATCGGGTCCCCACTCCGACACGATCGCGTCGAGGTCCCGGTAGAGCGGCACGCGGTAGGTGGCCGCCGCGGCGCCCAGCTCCCGGGTGTGGCCGGTGACCGTCG
>JBOGVD010000100.1:0-7074 GCA_050696355.1 Actinomycetota bacterium | reverse complement strand
ATCACATCACCCTCTCGCGAAAGGACCACGACCATGCCGCGCCGTGTCCTGATCATGGGAGCCGCCGGCCGCGACTTCCACAACTTCAACGTCGTCTATCGCGACGACGCCGAGACCGAGGTCGTGGCGTTCACCGCCACCCAGATCCCGTACATCGACGATCGGACCTATCCGGCCGAGATCGCCGGCTCGCGCTATCCCGACGGCATCCCGATCCACGAGGAAGAGGAGCTCACGCGCCTGATCGGCGAGCTGGACGTCGACGACGTCGTCTTCGCCTACTCCGACGTCTCCCACGAGTACGTGATGCACAAGGCGAGCGAGGCGCTCGCGGCCGGGGCGAACTTCGTCCTGCTCGGCCCCGACGTCACGATGCTGAAGCCGCGGATCCCGACGGTGGCGGTCACCGCCGTCCGCACCGGCGCGGGGAAGTCGCAGACGACGCGGGCGGTGGCCGCGACCCTCAAGGAGGCCGGGAAGACGGTCGTCGCCGTCCGGCACCCGATGCCGTACGGCGACCTCGTCGCCCAGCGCGTGCAGCGCTTCGGGGAGCTCGACGACCTCGACCGGCACCACTGCACGATCGAGGAACGTGAGGAGTACGAGCCGCACATCTCGACCGGCACCGTGATCTACGCGGGCGTGGACTACGCGGCGATCCTCGAGCAGGCGCAGGACGAGGGCGACGTCCTGCTGTGGGACGGAGGCAACAACGACCTGCCCTTCTACACGCCGGACGTCCACATCGCGTTGGTCGATCCGCTCCGGGTCGGGCACGAGACGCGGTACCACCCGGGCGAGGCGAACCTCCGACGCGCGGACGTGGTCCTGATCAACAAGATGGATTCGGCCACGCCGGAGCAGGTGGCGCAGCTCGAGGCGACGATCGGACAGACGAACCCGAAGGCGACCGTCGTCAGGGCCAACTCGCTCGTGACGGTGGATGACCCGGACGCGATCGCCGGCAAGCGGGTCCTCGTGATCGAGGACGGCCCGACGCTCACGCACGGGGAGATGAAGATCGGGGCCGGCGTCGTCGCGGCGAAGCGGTCCGGCGCCGCCGAGATCGTCGATCCACGCCCCTGGGCGATCGGCACGATCGCGGAGACGTTCGAGAAGTACGACGTCGGCGAGGTCCTGCCGGCGATGGGCTACAGCCAGGGCCAGCTCGACGAGATGGCGAAGATCATCGACGCGGCCGAGGCCGACCTCGTCGTGATCGGCACCCCGATCGACCTCCGCCGGGTGATCGACATCCGCAAGCCCGCCGTCCGGGTCCGCTACGACCTCGAGGTGCTCCCGGACTCGCCGCAGCTGCTCGACGTGCTGCGGCCCGTGCTCTAGGCGGCGGTCGACCGAGGGAAGGGGGTCGCTCGCGTGGAACGCGTCGTCGTCGCGCTCGGCGGCAACGCGCTGCTCCGCCGCGGCGCGGACGACACGTTCGAGGAGATGTACCGCGCGGCCCGCGCCGCCGCGGAGCGGATCGCCGAGATCGCCGAGGAGGGGTGGGAGGTCGTGGTCACCCACGGCAACGGCCCGCAGGTGGGCCGCATCCTGCTCCAGCAGGAGGCCGCCGCCAAGACCGTCTCCCCGATGCCGCTCGACGTCTGCGGCGCGGAGAGCCAGGGTCTGATCGGGTACCTGCTCCAGGTCACGATCGGCGACGTGTTCTTCGAGCGAGGGATGGAGCGGCCGGTGGCCACGGTGCTCACCCTCACGCGGGTCCGGCCGCAGGACCCGGCCTTCCGCAAGCCGACGAAGTTCATCGGGCCCTTCTACACCGCCGCGCAGGCGAGGAGACTCGAGGAGCAGCGCGGCTGGGTGATGAAGGAGGATCCGCACGGGGGGTGGCGGCGGGTCGTTCCCTCGCCCCGGCCGTACTCGATCGTCGAGACCCCGGTCCTCCGGCGTCTCGTGGCGGACGGCGTGATCGTGATCGCGGGCGGCGGCGGCGGCGTGCCCGTGATCGAGAAGGGGCCGCGGCTGATCGGCAAGGAGGGCGTCGTGGACAAGGACCTCGCGGCCGCGATCCTGGCGGCGGAGGTGGAGGCGAGCACGCTCCTCGTCCTGACGGACGTGCGGAAGGTCCAGCGAGGGTTCGGCACCCTCTATCCCGTCGAGATCGACCGGATGACCGCCGACGAGGCGGCGAGCCTCCTCAAGCGAGGGGAGTTCGGTGCCGGCTCGATGGGCCCGAAGATCCAGGCCGCGATCGACTTCCTCGAGGCGGGCGGGCAACGGGTGCTGATCGGGGACCTGGACGAGGCCTCGGCGATCCTGCGCGGAGAGGCCGGCACCGAGATCGCGTCCGCGTGAGCGAACGCGCGATCCGCGTCGCCACGTGGAACGTGCACGGCCTCCGGGGCGGCGTGGCGGCCGTGGCTGAGGTCGTGGAGGCCGAGGAGGTCGACATCCTCCTGGTTCAGGAGTCCGGACCGCGCCGCCGTCTTGCGGCGCTCGGGAGGGCCCTGGGGATGACGGTCCTGGCCGATCCGAGGGCGTTCCCGCGGCGCCGGGTGCACGACGCCGTGCTGGTCCGATCCGGCCACGAGGTCCGCCGGCATGAGCTCATCCGGTTCGGCAGCGGCCCGTTCCTCCAACCGAGGGGGGCGCTCGTCGCGCGTCTGGCCGATCCGCTCATCGCCGTCTCGGTGCATCTCGGGCTCCGGGGACCGGAACGGGGGCGCCAGATCGGGGAGCTCGTGTCGTTCCTGGAGGGGGCGGCGGACGGCTTCGTGCTGGGCGGCGACCTCAACGTGCTCCCCGAACAGGCCGGGCCGGCGAGGCTCGCCGGCGTGGCCACGGACTGTTGGGTGGCCGCGGGCGAGGGGCCGGGCCCGACGTTCCCGTCCACGGACCCGACGGCCCGCATCGACTACCTGTTCGTGGGGCACGCGGTCCAGGCGCTTCGCGCCCGCACCGCCGGCGCCACGGCCTCCGACCACCTGATGGTGGTCGCCGACCTGCGGGTGGGACGCTAGCGGCGCGGACGAGGCGCGCGTCCGGGGTTCCGGAAGAACTGGATCGCCATGAAGACACCGAAGAGGCTCACGGCGCCGACGAGCATCGTGAGCAGGCCGAGGAAGAACCATTCGAGGAACCCGTTGATCGCGAGCACGACGGCATCCTATCCGGCGGGCCGCCGATGACCGTTCGGTAGGGTGAGAGTCATGCGGCTCGGGGTCCTCACCGGCGGGGGCGACTGCCCCGGCCTGAACGCGGTGATCCGGGCTGTGGTCCGCCGCGGCGTCCGCTCCCACGCGATGGAGTTCCTCGGGTTCCAGGACGGGTGGCGAGGCATGCTCGAGGATGCGACGCAGCCGCTCGGCGTCGCGGACACCACGGGGATCCTGCACCGCGGCGGAACGATCCTCGGGTCCTCCGCCGTCAACCCGTATCGCTTCGAGGACGGCCCCGCGACGGTCCTCGCCACGCTCGCGCGCCACGGCCTCGACGGCCTGATCGTGATCGGAGGCGAAGGCACGCTCGGCGCGGCGGCGCAACTCGCGGACGAGGGCCTGAAGGTCGTGGGCGTGCCGAAGACGATCGACAACGACCTCGCGGGGACCGACGTCACGGTCGGGTTCCACACGGCCGTCCAGGTCGCCACCGATGCGATCGACCGCCTGCACTCGACCGCGGAGAGCCACGATCGGGTGATGGTGGTCGAGGTGATGGGCCGGGCCGCCGGGTGGATCGCCGTCTACGCGGGGATGGCCGGCGGCGCCGACGCGATCCTGATCCCGGAGCACCCCTTCGACCTCGACGCGATCTGCGAACACCTCCGGCACCGGCACGCGAGCCGCAGCTCCTTCTCGATCGTCGTCGTGGCCGAGGGCGCGGAGCCGACGGAGGGCACCCTCGAGCTGCCGGAGGCGTCGCTGGACGAGAACGGCTTCCCGCGGCTCGGGGGGGTCGCGAATCACCTGGCACCCGAGATCGAGAAGCGCACCGGGTTCCACACCCGTGTGACGATCCTCGGCCACGTCCAGCGGGGAGGGACGCCGGTCGCGTTCGACCGCGTGCTCGCGACGCGCTTCGGGGTCGCCGCCGCGGACCTCGCAGCCGCGGGCGGGTGGGGCCGGATGGTCGCCCGGAAGGCCCAGGACGTCCGGGACGTGCCGATCGCCGAGGCCGTCGCCCAACGCAACGTGGTCCCGGTGGCGCTCTACCGGGAGGCCGAGGTCTTCTTCGGCTAGCTGGGCCGACGGGGGCTCGGTTGTAGGGTCCAAGCGTGCGGATCGGCATCCTCACCGGCGGCGGAGACGTCCCCGGCTTGAACGCCTGCATCAAGGCCGCGACGAACCGGGCCGTGGCCGACGGGCACGAGGTCGTGGGGATCCGCCGTGGCTGGGCCGGGCTCCTCGAGCTCGACCCCGCGGATCCCGAGGCGGCGGCGGCCCACACCGTCCGGCTCGACCCGGACGCCGTGCGCACGATCGACCGGACCGGCGGCACGATCCTGCACACGTCGCGCACGAATCCCGGGAAGGTCCGCGCCTCGGACGAGCCGGGTTTCCTGAAGGCGGGCCGCGTCGAGGACGAGGTCCGAGATCACACGGCCCACGTGTTGACGGTGCTCGACCATCTCGGGATCGACGCGATGATCCCGATCGGCGGCGACGACACGCTCTCCTTCGCGCTCCGCCTCCACGACGAGGGCGTTCCGATCGTCGCCGTGCCCAAGACGATGGACAACGACGTCCACGGCACCGACTACTGCATCGGGTTCTCCACCGCCGTCACGCGGACCGTGATCTTCATCCACCAGCTGCGGACGAGCGCCGGCTCGCACGAGCGACTCGCGGTGGTGGAGGTGTTCGGGCGCTACAGCGGAGAGACCTCGCTCGTCTCGGCGTACCTCTCGGGGATGGACCGCGCGATCATCAGCGAGGTCCCGTTCGACGTCGAGAAGCTCGCGACGTTCCTGATGCACGACAAGCGGAAGAACCCGTCCCGCTACGCGATGACGACGATCTCCGAGGGCGCGCACTTCGTCGGCGGCGAGATGGTGATGGGCGGGAGCGCGGACGCCTACGGGCACCGCAAGCTCGGCGGGATCGGCGCGCAGACCGGCGAGGCCCTGAAGGAGATCACGGGGGATGGGATCATCTACCAGCAGGTGGGCTACCTGATGCGATCCGGGCAACCGGACGCGCTCGACCTGATGGTCGCCACGAACTATGCGGTGATGGCCGCGGATCTGCTCCTGGAGGGAACGCACGGGCGGCTCGTGGCGCTCCGCAACGGGACCTACGTCAACGTTCCGATCGAGGTGGTGCGGCAAGGCGTGAAACGCGTCGACGTCGACGCGCTCTACGACGCCGACGAGTACCGGCCGAAGATCCGTCACGTCGACGGCAAGCCGATGTTCCTGTACTGAGGGCACGGCGATCGAGGGGCGCCGGTAGACTCGGCGGCCATGAGCTCCTTCCGGGTCGATCTGCGCTCCGACACCGTCACGAAGCCGTCTGAGCAGATGCGCCGCGCGATGGCGGAGGCGGAGGTCGGCGACGACTGGTACGACGACGACCCGACCGTGAACCTGCTGCAGGAGCGATGCGCCGAGGTCGTGGGCAAGGAGGCCGGCGCGTTCGTCCCGACCGGCACGATGGCGAACCAGATCGGACTGCGGCTGCACTTCTCCGGACCGGGTCATCTCGTGGCCGCCGCGGCCGGACTGCACGTCACGAGCGTCGAGGTCATGACGGCAGCCGCGCTCGCCGGGATCGCGTACCGGACCGTCGACGCCGGCCCTCGAGGCTGGATCGACGCCGAGCAGGCCGCCCAGCTCCTCGAGCCGGACGAGTTCTACGACGTCGAGGTGATCGACCTGCTCTCCGTCGAGAACACGGTCGGCGGTGCCGGCGGTCGCGTGATGCCCCTCGAAGAGCTCACTGCCGTCCGGAAGGTCGCGAACGACGCCGGGGTGCCGGTCCATCTCGACGGGGCACGCATCTTCAACGCCGCCGCCGCGGCGGGGGTCGACGCGGCCGAGATCGCCGCCGAGGCGGACACCCTCATGTTCTGCCTGTCCAAGGGGCTCGGCGCTCCGATCGGCTCGGTGCTGTGCGGCCCGGCGGACATGGCCCGCGAGGCTCGCCGGCTGAAGATCCTCTACGGCGGGGGCTGGCGCCAGGCCGGGATCGTCGCGGCGGCCGGCCTGATCGCCCTCGAGGAGGGGCCCAAGCGCCTGCACGAGGACCACGAGCGGGCTCGCCACCTGGCCGAAGGTGTCGCCGAGGCCGTGCCCGGCTCCGTGGATCTCGAGCAGGTTGAAACGAACATGGTCCTCGTCGACACCGAAGCCGTGGGGATGCCGATCCTCGAGACGATCGAGCGGCTGGCCGCCCTGGGGGTCGGCGTGACCCATGCGGGCGGGAAGATCCGGATGGTCACGCACCTCGACGTCGACGACGCCGGCGTCGGGATCGCGCTCGACGCGTGGCGCGGCCTCGTCGCCGAAGGGACCACGAAGGGAGAAACCGCCTGATGGCGCTGTTCTTGAAGAACTATCCACCGGAGATCGCTCCGCGCATCCCGCCGGGGCAGCGGCTCGTGAAGACCTGGCCGGTGCTCCACTACGGGCCGATCCCGACGTTCGACGGGCAGGACTGGGACCTCGAGCTCACGGGTCTGGTGGAGAACCCGGTGACGCTCACGTACCAAGAGCTCCGCGCACTGCCGAACGTGACCGTCGACGCCGACATGCACTGCGTGACGGGTTGGACGACCCTCGACAACACCTGGACGGGCGTGTCGTTCCGAACGCTCACGGAGATCGTGAAACCGGCTCCCGAGGCGAAGTGGGTGATGGCCCACTGCGAGTACGGCTACACGTCGAACCTGTCGTTGGAGGCGATGGACGACGACGACGTCCTCGTGGCGTGGGGGAACCACGGCGAGGACCTCGAGCCCGAACACGGCTGGCCGCTCCGCCTCGTCATGCCCAAGCGGTACGCGTGGAAGAGCGCGAAGTGGCTCACGGGTCTCGAGTTCGTGGACGAGAACGAGCGCGGCTTCTGGGAGGTCCGCGGCTACCACGTGCACGCGGAGCCGTTCGGAGAGGAGCGC
>JBOGVD010000099.1:0-16253 GCA_050696355.1 Actinomycetota bacterium | reverse complement strand
GCCGTTGCCGCTGCCACCGTTGCCGCCGCCGCCGCTGCCACCGCCGTTGCCGCCACCGCCACCGCCACCGTTGCCGCCGCCGCCACCGCCACCGCCACCGCCGCCGGTAGCCTCGTCTTCGCCCTCGTTCACGTGCCCCGCGTCGTCGTTCTGGCCGCTCCCGCTCTCATCGGCGTTGGTGTGGTCATCCTCGGCCGGGCCCTCTCCACCCTGTTCCGGACCGATCTCGCCCTCACTCCCGTCCGTATCCCCTGCTTCCTCGTCGACGATCCCTCGCTCGCCGGATCCGCTGGCCGCTCCGGCGTCGCCTTCGCCGGCCCGACGGTCCTCAGCCATCCGTCCGCCCTCGGCCGAGTCCCTGGTGTCCGTCGTGTCCTCCGAGTCACCGTCGAACGAACGAGGATCCACCGCGCCGTGCTCCGGTGGGTCGAGGGGCTGGTCCGTGGTTGGTGCCATCGGCACCGATGAGGCAGAGATGCGCTCGCGCGGGGGAAGGAACATCGCGAACGCGTCCGAGGCGAACTCACGCGCCGCGTCGGGCAGCTGACCCGTCACCGCCAGGCTGCTGCCCGCCGTGATCACGATCGTTGCCGCCGCGATCGCACCTCGCACGATCGGGCGATGGGACCGGCGAGCCGGGGGCGTCAGCACCCACGCGTCCCGGGAAGCGCGCACGTGGGTGGCCATCGACGCAACGGTCGCGTGCTCGGCCCAGAGCTCGGAGGGAAGTGGCCTGGCCGCGACGTCTCTGAGGAGCGCGTCGAGGTCGATCAGATGCCCGTCGGGCCGTCGCACCATCGCGCGGATGAGCGACTTCCCGTCGTCACGTCGCCGTGGGTCCATCATCCACCCACCTCCGCGATCTCGGCGTCGTCGGCGTCGCGGAGGAGTCGCAGTGCATCCATCTCGAGGAGTCGGACGGCCCCGATGTCCTGACCGGTGATCGACGCCACGTCGTCCACGTCGAGGTGACCGAGTGCCCGGAGGAGCAGGACATCGGCGTGGTCGGACGGGAGCGCCGCCACCTTCGCGAGCGCGTCGGACATCGGCTCCTGGGCGTTCCGTTCGAGTTGGATCGGGTCCTCGATGCGGCCACCGGCCTCCAGTGGGCGGCGCGCCAGGTCGAAGAGCCAGCGCCGGAACGCGACCTCGTCACCCGAGAACCGCTGGAGCCCGCGGGCCACCTCCATCCAGACCTGCTCCGCCGCCGCCTCGGGAGCTCGTGCGCCGCGCGCGCGGAGGTAGCGCAGCACCGCGGGATGGAACTCTCGATACAGGAGACCGATCGCCCACTCCACGCCGGTCGTCGCCGCCGTCATCACGGTCTCGAAGCGCTCTCCGCGGAGGCCGGCCGCGGGGGCGACCTGGCGGGCGGCGTCCACCCGATCGACGGCCGGAGGCGGCAGGGCGGGGCGGGCGGGTGGGGGGACCGGGGGCGCGATCCGAGGATCCTTGGCGAGCCGGAACGAGAAGCGCGATCCTTCGCCGACCTGACTCTCCACGTCGAGGCACGAACCGTGCAGCTCGAGGATCTCCGAGACCACGGCGAGGCCGAGCCCGGTCCCACGGGTGGAGCGGGTGTGCACGTCGCCGCCCCGGAAGAACCGCTCGCCGATCCGAGCGACCTCGCTCTCGGGGATGCCCGGGCCGTCGTCGCCCACGGCGACGACCACGTCGGACCCGTCCTCGTGCGCGCTCACGATCACGCTGCTCCCCGAGGGCGTGTACTTCGACGCGTTGGAGAGCAGGTTCTCCAGGACCCGCTCGAGCAGGCCGGGGTCGGCGTGGATGGTGAGGCCGGATGTGACACCGATCTCGACCCGATGGCCGGAGAGGAGGGAGCTGAGCCGATCGACGACCCCCGGGAGGAGTGTCGACAGGTCGACCTCCGTGGTGTCGGGTCGGAGCTGGCCCGCCTCGAGCTTCGAGAAGTCGAGGAGCTGCTCGATCACGTGATCGAGGGTCGCCGCGTTCGCGTTCAGCCGGGTGAGGAAGTCGGCCCGGATCCCGTCGTCGATGGTCTCCCACTGGTGCTCGAGGGTCCGGCCCATCCCCGTGATGACCGTCAGCGGCGTGCGGAGCTCGTGCGAGACCGTTGAGAGGAAGTCGTTCTTCATGCGGTCGAGGTCCGCCAGCCGCTCGATGACCTGCTGCTGTTCCTCGAACCGCCGCACGTTCTCCAATGCCAGGCTCGCCTGGGAGGCCAGCATCCGGAAGACCTCGACGTCTTGCGTCGTCGGGCCGGGAGCGATCTCCGTCCCGACGACGAGGACGGCCGCCACGCCGTCGCTCACGTTGATCGGCACCGCGGCGCCGAAGAGTGGAAGGCCCTGCTTCCGGCCCTGGAACACCGCGAACTCGCCCGTCTTCGCGGTGGCGACGACGACGTCCGGGATCGTCCCCGCCGGCGCCGGCGTCCCCGGCACCGTGTGCCACGCGTCGGCCTCGCGGACGAAGACCCGCGCGAACGGGAAGCCGAGGCCTTCGACGGCCTCGGTCGTGGTGGTGAGCACCTGGTCCGTGTCGACCGTCGAGCTGCTCATGTCTCTGGCCGCCGCGGACACCGTGGCGAGCAGCGCCCATCGGCGATCCGCTTCGGCCCGGGCGTCCCAGGCCGCGCGCATCTGGACACGGATCTCTTGGACGAGGAACCCGGCCAGGAACGTGAGCACCGCGATCACGACGAGGGGGAGAGGGCCTTGATCCGCGGCTCGGAGCGTGAGCCCGTAGCCGAGCAGGGTCATCGCCAGCAAGGCAACCTGGCCCTTCGGTGGGAACGCGACGGCGAAGAACACGGTCGTCAGGGCGTAGAGCAGGACGAGCGGGGACCGGGCTCCACCGGTGGCCCAGACGCCGACCGTGACCATCCCGAGCGCCGACACGGCCCACCCCGCCAGCAGACGCATCCCGGCTCGGGTGGCCAGGAGTCGGTCCCAGGGGAGAAGGGTCGCGAGCGATGCCACCACGGCGAGCGCGGTGAGAGCGAGCCCGTATCCACCGAGGTCGAGCCGCGAGCGGCTGGCGAGGAGGAACATCGCCGCGGCGGCGAGGGGAGCGAGGAGGGTCACCCTCATGCCGACCCGCAAGGTCCGGAACTCGATCGGGAGCGGACCGCCACGCGCGATGCCGACGACGGCAGGATCGCGATGCGGCGCCGTTCGACGCGCGGGGTCCGGTGAAGCGGATCTCATGTCGGTTGCCTCCCAGGGCGGCTCCGGTGCGGCATCCCCGCGCTCCGCTGTAGGGCGCGGGACCGGATGACGGTAGCCCGGCGGCCCTCGGTGATTCATCCGTCAGTAGGGGCAGATCGGGGGATGACCCGGCCCTCCACCGCTCCGACCGATGGCCTAGGGTGGCTCGGCCGAGAGGCGCGCCCGCGGGGGGCCAAGACTTGACCCGGATCGACGCCGACTGTCACGATCGTGATCAGTGCCGCGATGAAGGAGAGGCATGTCGGACTCCGATCGACCTCGTCTCCTTCCCCGGTCCTGGGCCATCGTCGTGTTGACGATCCTCCTCGTCGGGTGCGCGAAGGAGGATGCGGGCGACAGCGTGCGCGAGGGTGGGTTGCGAGATGCCGATGATGGCCTGGACAGTGGTTCCTGTGCGACATCCGCACGTCGCTGTGGACCGGCGGGTCCATCGACATGACGGTGGGATGCTCCGGCGACCGCTTCGTGGCGGAGGAGGTTCGGACCTACCCGGGGTGAGCCGTCAGCCCGCGGACTTCGACAGGTTCTCCGCGGTCTCCTCGGAGATCCCGAGGCGCTCGGCCAGGTCGGGTGTCCTCTGATCGAGGAGCTTGCGGATCGATTCCTTCGAAAGTCCCAGCTCCGTGCGGATCGCCTCGGGTGTGAGCCCCGCCTCGACCGCACGGTCGAGGTGCTCCTCGATCAGCTGCTGGCGCCGCTCCGCGACCTCTTCCAGCAGGACGAGCCTGTCGATCTCTTCGCGGAGCTGGGCGATGTCCACGTCTGGTCCTTCCACCGGTCAGCTCGCGTCGTATTTGAACGAGATGTTCACGCGGGCGCGGTAGTTGGTCACCTTGCCGTCCTCGATCGTGACGTCGAACCTCACGACCTCGCCGACGCGCAGGTCGCGGAGGGTCCTGGCCGCGGTCTCGACGGCGTTCTTCGCGGCTTCCTCCCACGAGGTGGGGCTGGTGCCGATCACCTCGGTGACCCGGTAGACGCTCTCGGTCATGCCCTCCTCCTTCTCCGGTGGCGCACCCTCGGTCGAGATGGCCCGCACAGGCTATCGCGCGGGGCCGTCGGGCGCTGAGGGATGCGCCGGGCTCGGCTCCCCACGGCAGCGCCCCGGGCGTACGCTCCGAAGGTGAGACTGCGTGGCGTGCTCGCCGTGGTCGGGTCATCGCTGGTGCTCGCGGCGGCGTGCACCACCGGCGATCCGGCAGGCCCCGCGAGTGCCGTGCCGTCCCTGGCCCCGTTCCCCGGTCCGGTCACCGGCGAACGCCTCCTGGTGCTGATGGACGACGGCGGCGTCATCACGTCCGGACCGGACGGCGGCGCCGTGCGCTCTCTGGCCGAGGCGGGTGGGGTCGAGATCGAGGTGCGCCACCCCGTGTGGTCGCCGGACGGTCGATCGGTCGCATGGGCGGAGCTGCAGATCGGCGACGAGGGCGCGTTCTCCCGGGTCGTCACCAGCGAGCCGGACGGGTCGTCTCGCACCGAGTTCCCGGTGGACACGGGCACGTTCTTCCTGCAGTGGGATCCGACGTCGACCCGCATCGCGTACCTCGGAAGCTTCCAGGGCCGCATCGGCATGGGGGTGGCGGGACGCACCGCCGAGGGCGAGCCCATCGCGAGGACGCTCGGGGTCGGGCAGCCGTTCTTCCTCTCCTGGTCGCCGGAGGGACGGCGCCTGTTGATCCACGTGGGGGACGAAACCCTGGGGACGCTCGACCTGGAGGGGACGCTGGTGCCGCTCGACGCCCCGCCGGGCATCTTCCAGGCGCCGGCCTGGCTCGCCGACGGGCGGATGGTGTACGCGACGACATCGGGCGGCCGGCAGGCGCTCGTGGTCCTCGACCGGGACCGGCAGGAGGCGCTCGTCCCCTTCGAGGGAGCGATCGAATTCGTGGTGAGCCCGGCCGGAGACAGGATCGCGTACCGCGTCGACGACGGGAGCGGCCTCGGAGGCGTCGAGGTCGTCGATGTCCGCTCCGCCCGCTCGCGCACGGTCACCCGGTCCCCGACGTCCGCGTTCCACTGGAGCCCCGACGGGCGTCGCCTGTTGCTGATGAGCGTCGACGAGGAGGATCCGACCGCTCACCGATGGCTCGTCTGGAACGGGCGTTCGTCGACGTGGATCGGGCCGGCCTTCCAGCCGAGCCCGGCGTTCCTGCGCGACTACGTCCCGTTCTACGGGCAGTTCGCGCAGGCGATGACGCTCTGGTCGCCGGACGGTGGCTCATTCGCCTTCGCCGGCTTGATCGGCGACCGGGCCGGGGTCTGGGTGCAGGATCTGGACGCCGAGGAGCCGGCGTTCGTGGTGGAGGGCGGCTCCGTGGTCTCGTGGTCTCCGGTGTGACGGTCATCGGACGGCGTCCGATGGCGGCGCGTCCGTAGACTGCGCGTCCGTGCAGGCCGAGCAGACCCTCTTCGACGCGGTGGGCGGCATGCCGTTCTTCGAGCGGCTCGTGGCGAGGTTCTACGAGGGCGTTGCCGGGGATCCGATCGTGCGCCCGCTCTACCCGGTCGACCTGGAACCGTCGTCACGGCACCTCGCCCTGTTCCTAGCGCAGTACTGGGGCGGCCCGACGACCTACGACACCGAGCGCGGGCATCCTCGTCTGCGGATGCGGCACGCGCCGTTCGCGATCGGCCCGTCGGAGCGCGATCGATGGCTCGTCCACATGCGGGCGGCGGTGGGTGCCTCCGACGCGCCCGAGCCGGCCCGGCGTGCGCTGCTCGAGTACTTCGAGATGGCGGCCGAGGCGATGCGGAACCGGGACTGAGCCCTCAGGCGAGGAGGTATCGCCGGGACAGCGGCACGTCGGTCACCGGGTCGGCGCGGAGCACCTGTCCGTCCAGGGTGACCGTGCCGTCGACCGGCGAGACGTCGATCGCCGGTACGGCACGGTTCCGGGCGAGGTCGTGGCGGCGGATCGAGCGGGTCCCGCGGACGGCCAACACGCGGCGGCGCGTGCCGAGCACGCCCGCGACGTCGGCGTCGATCGCCGCCGCCGACACGAAGGTCGTCGACAGCGCCGCGGCGGCGGGGCCCGTCGCGCCCCAGTCGGGTCCGTACCGCGTCGGCTGGGCTCCGTGCACGCTCGCGTTGCCCTCGCCGATCGCGCTCCACGCCACGACGCCGCCCTTGATCACCAACACGGGCTTCACGGCGAAGCTCGACGCCTCCCACAGGACGAGGTCGGCGAGCCGGCCGGGGGAGAGCGAGCCCACCTCGCCCGCGATGCCGTGGATGCGAGCGGGCTCCTCCGTCACCTTCGCGAGGTAGCGCAGGACGCGCTCGTTGTCGTCGGAGGGCTGGGCGGCCTCCACGCGCTTCATCGCGTGGGCGAGCTGGAACGTCCGCCGCACGGTCTCGCCGATCCGGCCCATCCCCTGAGAGTCGGAGTTCACGACGGAGATCGCGCCCAGGTCGTGCAGGGGGCCCTCGGCGGCCATCGTCGCGGGATGGACGAGCTCGCGAGCCGCGGCCACGTCCTGCGGGAGCGCGGGGTTGCCCTCGTGGACGATCAGCTTCATGTCCTGCTGCTCTGCCGCCGTGGAGGGTCCGTAGGGGATCGTCGGCGTCGTCGAGGAGCAGAAGACGTTGGGTTCCCGCACGATCGCGATGAGGTCGGGGACGTGGCCGCCGCCGGAGCCCTCGACGTGGTACGCGTGGATCGCCCGGCCGCCGATCGCCTCGACCGTCTCGGGGAGCTCGCAGGACTCGTTCAGGCCGTCGGTGTGGAGGCAGACCTGGATGTCGTGGGCGTCTGCGATCCGCAGGACCTCGTCGATCACGTCGGGCGCGGCGCCCCAGTCCTCGTGGATCTTCAGGCCGATCCCGCCCGCCTCGATCGCCGCCTCCAACTGACCGGGGACGCCCGTGCGGGCCGACGGCTGGAGGCCGATGTTCACGGGGAGGTGCTCGAAGGCCTCGAGGGTCCGGAGCATCCGCCAGGGCGGCTCCTCGAAGCCGGCGGTGATCAGGGTGGTGACGCCGGCCGACAGCGCGACCGGCACGAGGCGAGGGGACAGCAGGTGGACGTGCGAGTCGACCGCTCCGGGCGTGGCGATCAGGCCGTGGCACGGGATCGGCCACGTGTTCGGGCCGATCGTCAGGTCCACACCGTCCGTGATGTCGGGGTTGCCGGCGCGGCCGATGCCGGCGATCCGGCCGTCCTTGATCCCGATGTCGGCCTTCACGACCCCGAGCAGCGGGTCCAGCACGACCGCGCTCGCGACGATCGTATCGAGCTCGCTCTCGGTGGTCGCGCGGTCGTGCTGGGCCATCCCGCTGCGCCAGTTCTTCGCATAGCCCCAGAGCGCCTGGTCCGCCGGATCCGTGAGGTCGCGTTCGATGCGGATCCACAGGTCGGTGTCGCCCAGCCGGATCCGGTCTCCCGCCGTCGGGCCGTGGCGCGTCGCGTGCTCCGCGCGCGAGTACCGCTCGGGCACCCGGCTAGGACCCTCCGTAGCGGACGAGATCGACCTCGTGCGTCTCGCCGGGCGCCCATCGCAGGGAGTCGCCGGCCGGCAGGTCCAGCCGGAAGCCGTCGGCGGCTCGGCGGTCGAACGCCAGGTGCCCGTTCGATCGCCAGAACGGGAAGTGCGACGAGACCCGGATCGGATGCTCCCCGTGGTTGGTCACCGACAGGCGGATCCGATCGCGGCCCGGGGCGAGCTCGACGTCTCCGTCGCCGAAGCGGATCGCGCCCGGTGCTCCCTCGCCCCGCGGGCCGAACGGTTCACGGAGTACGAACAATCGCGTGCCTTCCTCGAGGAGGACCTCCACCCGGATCTCCGGGACGATGGCCGCCACGCCGTCCATCACCAGGTCGGGAAGGACGGCGGCTCGCCCGGCTGCGGCGACCTCGTCGAAGGACCCGCCCCCGCGCCCGGCCGAATGCATCTCGTCGCAGACGATCGCGACGGCCTCGGAGGCGTTCAGCGGCATCCCCCTCGCGAGCGTCGCGCGCGCGAGCTGCGCGGCGGTGAAGACCCGGAGTCGTTCCTCTTCGGTGGGGGTCAGCTGCATCCGTTCCTCCTCCGGCGAGCGTACCCTCGGTCCCGATGTCTCGCCCCCTTGACGATCGGCCGGGAAGGTCCCATGGCGAGGCCCCCGCCGTTCCGACCTTCCGCGAGGCGTCCCGATCCTGGATCTGGCTCGGCTTCGTGAACTTCGGCGGGCCCGCCGGACAGATCGCGCTGATGCATCAGGAGCTCGTCGAACGCCGGCGGTGGATCGACGAGGGGAGGTTCCTGCACGATCGTCCTGGTCGTCGGCCTCGCCGCCTGGTGGGCGCCGCTCGCGCTCGCGGGGCTCTGGCAGGATGCCGGCACGCTCGCGGACATGGGGTGGTTGCCGTCGCCGGGATCGCGTTCGTCGGCCTCTGGCGGCTCGGCTGGCGGGTGGTCCCGGTGATCGCTGCGAGCGCCGCCGCCGGCCTGGTGATCAAGGGTCTGCTGTAGGGGCGCGCCGCGAGGCGTCAGCGTCCCGCCTCACCAAGATCGCGGCACCAGCGACGGCGACGACCGCGAACGCGAACCATTGGATCGCGTAGGACAGGTGGGAGCCCTCGGAGAGCTCGGGGAGCGGGACCGGCATCGGCAGGTCTCCCGGCTGGGGGGGTACCTGCTCGGTCAGCTGGAGCGGCAGGGGGAACAGGTCAGAGGGAAGGGTCGTCCCGATCCCGGCCACGTCCAGGGTGCGGATCACTCCGCTCGCGTCCGGTACCGCCGAACCGTCGCCCTCGTCCGGCACGAGCACGCCTCGCACCCGGACCTCGCCGGGCGGAGGGGTGGCGTCGCGGACGGGCGCCGACTGGTTCGCGAAGGGGACCCACCCGCGGACGACGAGCACCGTGTCCCCGTTCGCGAGCACCAGGGGCGTCACGATGTGATGGCCCGCCTCGCCATCGAGGCTCCGCCCGTACAGGAGCACCTCGTCCGCGACGTCGTACGTGCCCTCGGCGATCGCGGGTCGATACGCCACCGAGTTGGCCTCCGCTCCCTCGATCGTCACCGGTGGCGCCGAGGCCCGGCCCAAGATCCGCGCGTTCAGCGCACGTCGGTCCGCCAGGCGGGCCAGCTGCCAGAACCCGAGACCGACACAGGTCATCGCGACGACGACGGCGACGACGATCACGACGCCGCGTCGGGAACGGGGAGCGGACATGGTCGGCCGGCCGCGGTGACGCTACGGGCCCTTGGCCTCCTGGATCACGTTCCCGCCGTCGACGACGACGGTCTGGCCCGTCACGTAGCGTGCGCGCTCCGACGCGAGGAACGCGACCACCTCGCCGATCTCCTCGGCGGTCCCGGAGCGTCCGATCGGCGTGTGTCGACCCACCTCGTGCTCGGCGGCGGCCTGCGAGCCGGTCGCGACGAAGCCCGGCTGGACGCTGTTCACCGTGACGCCCCGCGCGGCGACCTCGATCGCCACCCCGCGCATCAGGCCGTCCATGCCTGCCTTCGCCGCCGAGTAGGCGGCGAGGCCCGGATAGGTGACGACCGGTCCCGTGACCGAGGAGACCATCACGATCCGTCCCCATCCTCGCTCGATCATGCCGGGCAGCACGACCTTCGTCACGTTGTACGCGGTATCCAGGTTCATCGCGAGGTCGCGGTCCCAGTCGGCGTCGTCGAGGTCGGCGAACGCGGCCTCGGTCGTCGGTTCCATCGACACGGTCACCATGCCCGCGTTGTTCACGAGGATGTCGACGCGTCCGAACCGCACGAGGACGGCGTTCACGAGTCGGCGGACCTGCTCGCGATCCGTCAGATCCGCGACGAACCCGCCCGCGTCGGCCCCCGCTCCCCGCAACTCCGCCGCACGCTCGTGGATCCGTTCCGTGGTCGAGGCGACCGCGAGCGCCGCGCCCTCGCGTGCCAGGATCCTCGCGGTGGCCAAGCCGATCCCGGTCGGACTGCCGGCGCCCGTGACGAGCGCCACGCGTCCATCCGCCTCTCCTCGCATGGGCGCGAGCGTAGCGGCTGCTCGCGCCCGGCAACGAGGCATCGGCTAGGCTTCCGCGCTCATGGATCCCGCCGCCCCGTTGCTCGACCTCCAGGACCTCGACACCGCGATCGATCGGCTGCGGTCGCGGATGGACGCCCTCGGCGCCGGCGCCGAGGTGGCCGCCGCCCTCGCCGAGGCGAACGAGGCAGAACGCGCGATGGGGGAGCTCCGCCTGCGGCTCGACGAGCTCTCCCGGGACCAGATGCGCTTCGAGCACGAGATCGACTCGATGTCGCAGAAGGCGGCCGCCGAGGAACGGCGCATGTACGACGGCTCGGTCGCGAACGCGCGGGAGCTCGACTCGATCCGTCACGAGGTGGACAACCTCAAGAAGCGGCGCAGCGACCGAGAGGACGAGCTGCTCGCGCTGATGGAGGTGCGGGAGGAGCTGGAGGCCCAGGAACGCGCCGCGGACGAGCGCTCCGCGACCCTGCGGGAACGGGTCGAGGAGGTGGGCGGTGCCGCCGCCGAGGAGCTCGATCGGGTGACGATCGAGCTGAAGAAGTGCGGCGAGGCGCGCGCCGCGCTCGCCGAGACCGTCGATCCCGGGTTCCTCGAGCTGTACGAGGACCTGCGCCCCCAGAAGAAGGGCGTCGCCGCGGTCGCGCTCGTCGACGGCGTGTGCCAGGGATGCCACGAGCAGCTCTCGTCTGTGTACCGCGACCGGCTGAAGCGGACCGATGGCCCGAAGAGGTGCGAGCACTGCCGGCGGATCCTGGTCATCTGATCGTCTCCTGCGACGGGGCCTCGCGCGGGAATCCCGGGCCCGCCGGGATCGGCGCGCAGATCACCGACGAGCGCGGCGCCGTCCTCGGCGAGGTCGCGCGCGGGATCGGGGAGACGACGAACAACGTCGCTGAGTACACGGCGGTGATCGAGGGCCTCACGCTGGCGGCCGGGCTCGGCGCGAGGACCGTGAGGCTCCGCTCCGACAGCCAGCTCCTCATCAACCAGCTCACCGGACGGTACCGGGTGAAGAGCGAGCACCTCCAGCCGCTGCACCGCCGGGTGCGGAGCATCGCGGCCGGGTTCGACCGGATCTCCTACGAGCACGTGCCCCGGGAGCAGAACACCGCGGCCGACGGGCTCGCGAACATCGGCGTCGACCGGTGGCTGGCGGGGGAGCGTTAGCCCGGGCTCGGCGTCGGGCTCGGTCCTGTGGCGAGCTGCGGCACGCCGAACACGAACCCCGTCGCCCCGCCCTCCGGTCCGGTGAGTGCGATCTGCAGATCCAGCGCCTCGCTCGTGGCCGGCGCCACGAAGCTCACGATGCCCTCCGCGGACCCCCCCGGTGGGATCCGGCCGGGGAACGTGACGATCGGTCGATCCTCGTTCGCGACCTCCTCCGCGTCCGTGAGCAACGCCGTGAGCCTCGGAAGGACGCGGAGCGGGCGCTCGCTCTCGTTCGTGATCTCGATCCCGAACTGCCACCGTTCGAGCTGGACGAGGTTGCGGACCTCGACGGTGACGCCCTGCCTCTGCTCCGTCGCGCCGTCGAACACCTGGAAGAACTCGTCGAGCCTCAGACCGTCGCGAACGAAGTTGATCACCCGGAACCTGCCGTCGGTCGCCTGGACCAGCACCACGAGCCCGTCCATGATCCGCTGCAGGGGAGGCCCGGGAGCACCGGTTTCGTCCGTGACCTCGAAGTTGACCGTCGCCCGGACCGTGACGCCGTACGCGACCAGGTCGTCGAGCGATCCGTCCTCGGCGCGGACCGGCGCCGCCGGCCCGAGGTGGCCGAGCTGCAGGTTGCCCTCGATCGTCCCGGGGAACGCCGCGTTCTGGATCGCGACCCAATGGGCCCACTCCCTGCCGAGCACGCCCTCGACCAGGGACTGCAGCGCGCGCCCGCGATCGGCGGGGGCGGTCGCGTACGCGCGCAGGAACGCGTGGGCGGCCGACCGTGCCTGCCCCGCGACCCGGAGGTCGTCCGTCGCGAGCGCCTGCCGACTGAGCGGGCGCTGCGGCCCCTGCGGCTCGGGCACCCGGGAGCACGCGGCCGTCGCCGCGACGGCGAGGACGAGGCAGACCGCGACCCGACGCATGGGATGCATCATCGTACGCAGTACCATGGGTGACGGAGGAGCCGGCCGGGCGGCCGCGGCCGCGCGCCGCGCGGTCGAGGAAAGTCCGGACTCCACAGGGCAGGGTGCTGGGGGCGACCCAGGCGGGGGTGACCTCGCGAAGGCGCAACAGAAAGCAGACCGCCCCCTTCAGCTTCTTTGGGGGGTAAGGGTGAAACGGTGCGGTAAGAGCGCACCAGCGGCGCGGGTGACCGCGCCGGCTCGGCAAGCCCCACCCGGAGCAAGGCCAAGCAGGCAGCGTTCGAGGGCGGCCCGCCCGAGCTGCCGGGTAGGCCGCACGGCGCGGGTGAACCGCGACGCGGCGGCGCGGCGGGAGACCGCATGCGCCCCGAGAGAGATGGCCGCCGCCGGGACCCTCGGGTGCCGGCACAGGATCCGGCTTACAGGCCGGCTCCTCCGCTCTTCTCCCCGTCCATCCCGTGCCGGATCGGGTGATACCGTCCGGCCGATGGACATCGAGAAGCTGCGCCGGATCCCCTTGTTCGCGGGCCTGAGCGACCGGGCCCTCGGGCGCGTCGCCGAGCTCGTCACGGAGTTCGAGGAGCCGGCCGGCTGGGTCCTCGTCGAGGTGGGCCAGCCCGGCTCGGGGATGTTCGTTCTCGAGGAAGGGACCGCGGTCGTCGAGCTCCCCGACGGGCGCGAGCGCGAGCTGGAGCCAGGGGACTTCTTCGGCGAGCTCGCGCTGCTGACCGACCATCCGCGGAACGCGCGCGTCCAGGCCCGGACCTCGGTGCGGTGCCTCGCCATCTCCCGGATGGACTTCAAGAAGCTGCTCGCGGAGGAGCCCGAGATCGGGGTCGCGATGCTGCCGAAGCTCGCCGCCCGGATCGAACCGATCAGCTAGCCGGCCTGGTCAGACTCGAACATACGTTCTATCCTGGTCACCGTGGACCAGCTCTTCGAGATCGGCCGGAAGACGTACGACACGCCGGAGTTCCGAGGCATCACGTTCATCGAGTCCGAGGCGAAGTCGATCATCAACCGGGTGCCCGGCGGCGCCCTGCCCTTCGACTGGACGATCAACCCGTACCGAGGATGCAGCCATGCCTGCGTCTACTGCTTCGCTCGGCCGACCCACACGTATCTCGACATGAACGCCGGTCGGGACTTCGAGACGAAGATCGTGGTGAAGGTGAACGCGCCCGAGGTGTTGCGTCGGGAGCTCGCCGCGAAGCGCTGGAAGGGCGAGCACATCGCGATGGGCACCGGCACGGATCCCTATCAGCGTGCCGAGGGCCGGTACCGGCTGATGCGAGGGATCGTCGAGGCGCTGATCGACCACCGCAACCCGTTCTCGATCCTGACGAAAGGGACCCTGATCCTCAGGGATCTGGATCTCCTCACGCAGGCTGCCGAGGTCGCGCCGGTCTCCGCGGCGTTCTCGATCGGCACGTTGGAAGAAGGAGTCTGGCGGAGCACCGAGCCCGGCACGCCGCACCCTCGCGCACGGATCGAGGCCATCCGAACGCTCACCGAGGCGGGGATCCCCACCGGCGTCCTGATGGCGCCGATCCTGCCGGGGATCTCGGACCGTCCGGAGCAGCTGCGGGAGGTGGTCGAAGCCGCGATCGACGCGGGCGCCACGCACGTGTCACCGATCCTGCTGCACCTGCGGCCCGGGGTCCGCGAGGAGTTCCTCCCGTGGCTGGAGGAGGAGCATCCCGATCTCGTCGAGCGGTACCTCCAGCTCTACCGGCACACCTACGGCCCGAGGGCGATGCGCGAGGGCCTCGGCCGTCAGGTGACGTCGATGGTTGCGGCCGCCGGTGGGATCCGCCGCGGGGTGGAGCCGGCTCGGCGGTTCTTCCGGCGCGATCGTGAACGGCCGCAGCCGCAGACAGCCGAACAGCTCAGGCTGCTGTAGCCCTCAGGCCTGCGCGGTCACCCCGGCCTCGACAGCGCGCTTCAGCTGCTTGCCGGCGTGATAGCTCGAGCGCACCAGGGGTCCGGCCTCCACGTGGGCGATCCCGATCTCCTCGCCGGTGCGCTTCCACACGGCGAACTCGCCCGGGTCCACCCAGCGGTCCACGGGCAGGTGGTAGGCGGTGGGCTGGAGGTACTGGCCCATCGTCAGGATGTCGACGTCGGCGTCGCGGAAGTCTGCCATCGCGGTGGGGATCTCGTCCGGGCGTTCGCCCATGCCGAGGATCAGGTTGGACTTCGTGACCTGACCGGGCCGGTGCCGCTTCGCGAACCGCAGCACCTCGAGCGACCGGTCGTAGCCGAACGCCGGGCGGATCCGGTCGTGCAGCCGGCGGACCGTCTCCAGGTTGTGCGCGAACACGTCGGGCTCCGCGTCCAGGACCGTCGCGATGTCGCGCTCGCCGCCCTTGAAGTCCGAGGGGAGCACCTCGACGCCGATCCCGGGGACGGCGGCGCGGACGGCGCGGATCGCCGACGCCCAGATGCGCGCCCCACCGTCCCCCAGGTCGTCGCGAGCGACGCCGGTGAGCACGACGTAACGGAGCCCCATCTCGCGGACCGCCTCGGCGATCCGCGCCGGCTCCTCCTCGTCCACCGGGTCGGGCCTGGCCGTCATCACGTCGCAGAAGCCGCAGCGGCGCGTGCACTTGGAGCCGAGGATCAGGAACGTGGCCTCGCGCTCCTCCCAGCACTCGCGGATGTTCGGGCACATCGCCTCCTGGCACACCGTGTGCAGCGAGCGCTCGCGCATGATGCTCTTGAGGTCCTCGTAGTTGGGACCCGTCGTGAGGCGCACCTTGAGCCACGGGGGCTTCCGGCCGGCGATGGCTTCTACACCCGGCCCGTTCGTGACCCCAACGATCGGCAGGTGGAGGCGCCGCTTCTGTGGGTTGTGGTCGATGACCGCCATCGCAACCGAGTGTAGCCAGCCTCCCGCTATGCGCGGGCCAGCTCACGCATCCGCGCGTAGATGTGATCCGGCTCGGGCTCCATGAAGTAGTGCTCGAGCGGCGCCGCGAACGGCATCGCCGGGATGTCCGGCCCGCCGATGCGAAGGATCGGGGCATCGAGGTCGATCAAGGCCCGTTCGGCGATCGTGGAGGCGATCTCCGCGCCGGCGCCGTAGGTCCGGTTGTCTTCGTAGACGACCATCGCCTTCCCGGTCTTGCGGACCGAGCTCACGATCGTGTCGACGTCGAGCGGCGCGAGGGTCCGCACGTCCACGACCTCGACCGAGACGCCCTCGTCCTCGCCGAGGCGCTGCGCGGCGTCCAGGCAGAGGTGGAGCGAGTAGCCGTAGCTCACGCACGTGAGGTCGTCGCCCTCCCGCTTGACCTCCGCCAGACCGATCGGGGTGAGGTAGGCGCCGTCGGCCACCTCCCCCTTGATCGCGCGGTAGGTCTTCTTGTGCTCGAGGAACAGGACCGGATCGGGGTCCTGGATCGCGCTTCGGAGCAGACCGGCGGCGTCGGCGGGTGTGGCCGGGACGACGACCTTGATGCCGGGGATGTGGGCGTAGAACGCCTCGATGGACTGCGAGTGATACAGGGCTCCGTGGATCCCACCCCCGTAAGGGGTCCGGATCACCATCGGGACGCCGAAGTCACCGTTCGAGCGGTACCGGAGCCTGGCGGCCTCCGAGACGACCTGGTCGAACGCCGGATGGATGAAGTCCGCGAACTGGATCTCCGCGACCGGCAGGAGGCCGTGCAGCGCCATCCCGATCGCGATGCCGACGATCCCCGACTCGGCCAGCGGCGTATCGATCACTCGCTCCTCGCCGAACTCCGCCATCCAGCCGTCGGAGATCCGGAAGACGCCGCCGCGCGCGCCCACGTCCTCGCCCAGCAGCACGATGCGCTCGTCGTTCGCCATCTCGTCGTGGAGCGCGTCGCGCACCGCGGTGACCACGTTCTTCTCCGTCACCGCTCCTCCTCCTCCTCCTCCTCCTGGAACACATGCCGGAGGGCGCTGTCCGGGTCGGGATCCGGTGCGTCCCACGCGTCCCGGATCGCCTCGTCGATCTCCTCT
>JBOGVD010000098.1:0-88254 GCA_050696355.1 Actinomycetota bacterium | reverse complement strand
GTTCAGGGCTGCTCCCTCACCGCACCACGCCACGGCGCGCGCCGTGGCGGAGCCGTCCTACTCCTCCGGCCAGCTGGCATCGATGTCCGCGAGGACCGTGTCCAGCGAGTCCGGACCCTGCTGCATGTACTCGATCATGCCGGTCCAGAAGCTGCCGGACCCGACCTGGGCCGGCATCTGATCGCCCGCGTCGAACCCGCCGGTCCCGTTCGCGAGCGCCTCCGCGAGGATCCCCGAGGCCTCACCGAGGATCGGGTTGGCGTAGCAGTCCTCTCCCACGTTCACGTTCGGGGAGAGCCTGCCCAGCCCGGGATCACCCGCCATCGCGCACTGCACGTCCTCGGCGCTGAACCGCTCGAGGAAGTCCACGATCTCCTGACGGTTGTCGAACGCGACGGCCAGCTCACCCGCGAACAGCGTGTCCGATGTCTCGATCTCCGGGAAGGGGAACCAGTCGTAGTCCACGCCCGCCTCCACGCCCTCGGGGAAGAATGCGGAGATGAAGGTGGCCTGGTGGTGCATGAAGCACCCGGGCGGGTCGTTGAACATCGGGGCCGGTGCGTCGCCGAACGGGAGCGCGGTGGTGTTCTCCGCCCCGCCGAGGACGTAGCCGTCCGTGAACATGATCTCCCCGAACATCTCGCCGGCGTTGACCACGATCGGGTCGTTGAAGGGGATCGCGTGGGTCGCCCAGTCCTGATACGCGTCGACCCCGGCGGTCTTGAGGACGATCTCCTCCATCCAGTCCGTCGCGGGCCATCCGGTAGCGGTTCCGGACTCGAACCCGACGCACCACGGTGTGTTGCCGTCGGCGACCATCTGGTCGGACACGGCGATCAGCTCGTCCCAGGTGGTCGGGACCTCGTAGCCGGCCGCGTCGAAGTCGTCCTTCGCGTACCAGACCATGCTCTTGTAGCTGGCGTTCGTGGGGAACCCGTAGTGCGCGCCGTCGACCTCGCCCAGCGAGAGGTAGTACTCGCCGAACGTCGATGCCAGCTCGTCCATGTCGAAGCCCATGTCCTCGAGCGACACGGCGCTCCCGGCCGCGGCCTTCTCGGGGATCGCGCCGGGCTGGGGCAACAGGATGAGGTCCAGGGTGCCGCCCTCGGAGCGGATCTGGAACTGCTCCTCGAACTGCTCCGAGGCCTCGATCTCGACCTGGTAGTCGACCTCGGGGGTGATCATCTCGTCGACGAGGGTCTGAAGCGCCTCGCCTTCCTCGGCGGACAGGGCGCTCAGCACGTTCACCGTGCCCTTGTTCTCGCTCTGCTCGACCGCGCCGTCGCCGTCGCCGTCGCCTCCGCCTTCGTCGGTGGTACATGCCGCGCCGATCATCACGATCACGACAGCCAGCGCGAGCATCCGGAGTTTCCGCATGCGTGTTCCCCTCCCTCTCGTGTGATCTCTCAAGGGTCGCATCTCCATCTATCCGCTCCTACGAGGAACGGGTCGCGTCCGGCTCTGTTTCGCCGTCATAGATCCCGCGGCCGCTCTCCGGGTCGAAGAAGTGCAGTCGATTCACATCCACGACCAGCTCGATCGACTGGCCCTTCTGTGCCGTGGTTCGGGGGTTGAGGCGGGCGAGGAACTCCGACTCGCCGCTGTTGGCACCTCGCTCGGCGGCTTCGAGCGCCTCCTCGCCCACGTCCCCCGCGAGCTCCTTCGTGTCTTCCGTCAGGACGACGGGCGCCTTGACCATGAAATGGACGAGGACATCAGCGCCGAGGGCCTCCCGGAGGATCACCCCGGAGGTGATGCGGCGGTCGGCCGGCGCGTCGGGGAGCAATGAGGCGTCCTCCATGTCTTCCGGACGGATGCCGACGATCACCTGCTTGCCCTCGTAGGCCTTCAAGCCCGGCCGCGTTCCCAGCACCTCGTCGGGGACGGCGAGGCGGATGCCGCCGAACTCGATCGAGGAGGATCCATTCGATCGCCCGATCGTCGCCTCCACCATGTTCATCGCCGGCGAGCCGATGAACCCGGCCACGAACAGGTTCTCCGGGTGGTCGTAGAGGTACTGGGGAGAATCGACCTGCTGGAGGACCCCTTTGCGGATCACGGCCACCCGGTCGCCCATCGTCATCGCCTCGACCTGGTCATGGGTGACGTAGAGCGTGGTGGTCGACAGCTCGTGCTGGATGCGGGCGATCTCCGAGCGCATCTGGACGCGGAGCTTCGCGTCCAGGTTGGACAGCGGTTCGTCCATGAGGAAGGCCTTCGGCTCGCGCACGATCGCGCGACCCATCGCGACGCGTTGCCGCTGCCCCCCGGAGAGCGCCTTCGGCTTGCGATCCAGGAACTCGTCCAGGCCCAGGATCTTCGCCGCCTCCCGCACCCGACGGTCGATCTCCTCCTTGGCTAGCTTCCGCAGCTTGAGTCCGAACGCCATGTTGTCGTAGACGGTCATGTGCGGATAGAGCGCGTAGTTCTGGAACACCATCGCGATGTCCCGTTCCTTCGGCGGGACGGTGTTCACCACGCGATCGCCGATCGAGATGGTGCCGTCGGTGATCGACTCGAGGCCGGCGACCATCCGCAGGGCGGTGGTCTTGCCGCAACCGGACGGGCCGACGAGGACGATGAACTCCCCATCCTCGACGTCGAGGTTCAGGTCGGAGACGGCGTGCGGTCCCTCCCCGCCATAGACCTTCGACACATGGTCCAGCACGATCTCCGCCATACCGAGCCTTCCGGGACGTTGGGGGTCCATTCAACCGCAGGAGGCCAGGGAACGTCGAACCGAGGTTCGGGACGCGCCTTTGGCCCGCGGGCCGGCTCCTCCCCGTAGCATGGACGCGATGAGCGCCGGACCTGCTTCGGTCGACGAGCTCCAAGGCCAGCTGTCGGCGCACGCCTACCTCGCCGACCGTGGGCTCGCCACCGCGATCCACCTGGCGCTCTCCCTGGACAAGCCGTTGCTCCTCGAGGGCGAGGCGGGCGTCGGGAAGACGGAGGTGGCGAAGGTCCTCGCCGAGCTGTTCGGCCGCCGGTTGATCCGGCTCCAGTGCTACGAGGGGATCGATGCCTCCCAGGCCCTCTACGAGTGGAACTACGCCCGCCAGCTGCTGGCGGTTCGAGCGCTGGACGCCTCGGAGGCCGAGCGCCACGTCGAGGACCTGTTCGGGACCGAGTTCCTCGTGGAGCGGCCGCTGCTCGCGGCGATCCGGGCGGGGCGGGGCGCGGTCCTGCTGGTCGACGAGCTCGACCGCGCCGACGACGAGTTCGAGGCGTTCCTGCTCGAGATCCTCTCGGAGTTCGCGGTGACGATTCCGGAGGTGGGACGGGTGGCCGCGGCGTCGCCGCCGGCCGTCGTGGTGACCTCGAACCGGACCCGCGAGCTGCACGATGCGCTGAAGCGGCGGTGCCTCTACCACTGGATCGACCACCCCGGCTTGGACCGCGAGGTGGAGATCGTGCGGGCCCGCGCGCCGCACGTCGGGGAGGCGCTCGCCCGCGACGTCGCGGAGGCGGTGGCCCGGCTGCGAGCGCTCGATCTGGCCAAGCTCCCCGGCGTCGCCGAGACGATCGACTGGGCCAACGCGCTCGCGTTCCTCGGTGCCGACCGGCTGAGTCCCGGGCTGGCGCGCGACACCCTCGGCGCGGTCGTGAAGGACCACGAGGATCAGGAGCTGGTGGTGCCCCGGCTCGCCGAGGTCGTCGGCGACCGGGATGCCTGAGCGCCATGGCTGAGCGCCATGGCTGAGCGCCTGCCCGCCGGAGCGGAGGCGCTCGCCTCGCTGGTCGCGTTCGGGCGGGAATTGCGGAGGCGAGGCCTGCCGGTCGGTACCGGCCGCATCCTCACGTTCCTCCGCGCGGTCGTGGCGCTCGGCCTGAGCGACCGGCGATCGCTCTACTGGGCAGGCCGCGTGTCGATGATCGGCCGGAAGGAGGACGTCGCCGCCTACGACCTGGCCTTCGAGGACTGGTATCGCTCACTGCGGCCGTCGGCGGAGCTCTCGATCGAGCTCGATCTGCCCTCGCTCGCTCGACCCGGGATCGACCGGGGCGACCGGCCCGACGACCCGGAGGTGCAGGATGGCCGGACGGCCGCGGCGTGGCACGGGCTCGACGAAGGAGAAGAGGAACCTGGTCCGGGCGACGAGACCGTGATCCGGATCGTCGCCAGCGCGGTCGAGGTGTTGCGTTCGAAGTCCTTCGCGGATCTCTCCGATGAGGAGCGGGAGGAGGTCGGCCGGCTGATCCGAGCGCTCGCGGTCACGCTGCCGGAGCAGCGGATGCGCCGGACGCGATCCTCGCCGGCGGGCGCGGCGTTCGACGTTCGTCGCACGCTTCGGCGGTCGCTGCGGACCCACGGGGAGCCGTTCGAGCGGGCGTGGCGAGCCCGCCGTGTCCGAGGCCGGCCGCTCGTGTTGATCCTCGACGTGAGCGGGTCGATGTCGCCGTACGCGAGGGCGCTCGTGCAGTTCGGCTATGCGGCGATGGCGGCGGGCCGCCGGGTGGAGGTGTTCTGCTTCGGGACGCGGCTCACGCGGGTGACGCGCCTGCTGCGCACGAAGGACCCGGATCGCGCGCTGCGCGAGATCGGTCGGACGGTGGCCGACTGGGAGGGCGGGACCAGGATCGGCGAGTCGCTGAAGTCGTTGCTGGACGGCTGGAGCCAGCGGGCGACGCTGCGCGGGGCGGTCGTCGTGCTCTGCAGCGACGGCTTGGAGCGAGGCGACCCCGAGGTGCTGCGAGCGCAGATGGCGCGGCTCGGCCGGCTGGCGCACAAGGTCGTGTGGGTGAATCCGCTGAAGGGGTCGCCGCGGTACGAGCCGCTCGCCCGCGGGATGGCGGCGGCACTACCCTCGGTCGACCTGTTCCTGTCGGGCCACAACCTCGAGAGTCTGTCGGAGCTGTCGCGAAGCCTGGCCGGCTGATCGACGGGACCGCGACGGACGGGTCTCGTACCCTGTCCGCGATGGCCGCCGACGACGACCTCATCCGCGCGTACGACGAGGAGCTCGGGCCCGAGCCGATCCCCCGGTCCAACAGGGGGTTCTGGGTCGTCGCGGGGACGATGCTGGTGGGCGGCCTCTTCCTCGTCGTCCAGATCTTCGCGAACCGCCCGCTCGCGAACTCGATCGGCCACGCCCAGGACTCGCTCCGGCGGGCGCAGGCGGCCGCCGAGGTCGTCCGCAGCCGCACGGGTTCCTTCGAGGACGCCGACCCCGCGTCGCTGGCGGAGGACGTCCCCGACCTCTCCTTCCGGCCGGCCGACCAGGCGTCGTTCGGCCTCGACGTCGTCAGCGTGTCGTCGTCCGACACGAGGTGGGCGGCCGCCGTCCAGGCCAGGCCGGGCGCCTGCTTCTACCTCCGGCTCGGCGTGGGGGAGGATCCGCGCTACGGCGCCGGGACGGGATGCACCGGCGAGGCCGCGCTCCTCGCGAACGACACCCGCTGGTAGCGGCTCCGCCCTCAGCGTTCGGCCGCGTCGATGAGCTCGATCGGGTGGACGACCTCGACGGTGGCACCCTGCTCGCCGAGACCGGCCAGGAGCTGCATCGTGCAGCCTGGGTTGCCGGAGGCGACCACGACGGCGCCGGTCGAGGCGACCGCGTCGGCCTTCTCCCGCATCAGCCGCCGGGACATCTCGGGCTCGGTCACGTTGTAGATCCCGGCGGCGCCGCAGCAGCGGTCGCCGTTCGGGATCTCGACGACCTCGAGATCGCCGACCGCGCCCAGGAGCTCCCGGGGTTGCCGGTGGATCCCCTGCGCACGGAGGGCGTGACAGGCGTCGTGGTAGGCGACGCGGGTCGGCTCGGGGAGCGAGCCGGGATCGACACGCACGCCTTCCTCGTGGAGGAACGCCATCACGTCGCGAACCGGGAGGCCGGCGCCATCGACGAGGTCGCCGTAGCCGGCCATGTGGGCGCCGCATCCCGCGGCGTTCACGATCACGTGATCGATGCCCGTGAACGCCGCCGCGTTCCGGCGGGCGAGCTTCCGGGCTGTGCCGAGGTGTCCGTTGTGCGCCGCCAAGGCGCCGCAGCACGTCTGCGCGCGCGGCACGACCACGCGCCACCCGTTCCGGGCCAGCACGCGGATCGTGGCGAGGTTGACGCGCCGGAACCAGAGATCCTGCACGCACCCGGACAGCAGCGCGACCGTCCCGCGCGCCACGCCCCCCGGCTCCGTGACTCGAGGCAATCGCGTGAGCGTCGCGCCGCCGCGCGGGATCAGCGCTCGAACGCGTCGAGCGAGGAGCGGGCGCGCGAGCGGAGCGAGGCCGCCCGCGAGCCGGGTGAGGATCCTCGACGGCAGCACGACGTCGAGACCGAGCCATCGGAGGAACCGTTCGCGACGAGGACGCAGCGGCTCGACCTGGGTCCGGGCGGCCTCCATCATCCGGCCGAACGGGACGTGCGACGGACACACGTCCTCGCATGCGCGGCAGACGAGGCAGAGATCCATGAACGTCATGAACGTCTCGTCCGTCGTCGCTCGGCCCTCGTGGACCCCCCGCATCGCCGCGATCCGGCCGCGCGGCGACGCCGACTCCTCACCCGTCAACCGGTAGGTCGGGCAGTGGGGCAGACACAGGCCGCAGGCGACGCACGCGTTGAGGTCCGCCTGCGTCGGCGCGTCACCCGGCGCCCAGGTCGGCTCCCAGCCCGGCTCCGGGCCGATGAACCGCACGCCGCCGGGAAGATCCGTGCCGAGAGGCTTGGCGTCCACCTCTCCATCATCTCGTCGCGAGGGGGTCGGTGTCGGGCAGGCCCCGTTCCCGGTCGAAGGGCAGCGGGACGGACGGATCCGGGGCGTCGATCTCCCGAGCGAGCCGGTGCCCGTCGAAGATCGCCTCGGAGATCATCCGCGGCGCCACGCAGTCGCCGATCGGATAGACGGACCTGATGCCCGCCTCCGCCAGGGCGTCGGGCTCGGCCATCAGCTCCCGGTACAGCGCGTCGTCCGAGAGCTGCTGGGTGACCAGCACGATCCCGTCGGCGTCGATCGACCACGGCTCCGCGAACTCGTCCTCGCCGGAGACCCGGCCCGGTTCGACCGCCAGGACGGTGACGCCCCGGCGCACGGTCACGCCCGATCGGTGCAGCTGCTGCCGGAGCATCGGGCCCTCGAGCGTCAGGTCGGAGATCGGTGACACCACGTCGAGCGGCGTCGCGAGGTGGACCTCGAGCCCCTCGTTCGCCAAGAGCTCCGCGATGCCCGGCCCGACGAAGTACCCCTCCGCGTCGTAGACGACGACCCGACCGCCGGGCGGTCGCCTGCCCTCCATCACATGCTCCGGCGTGAGGACGTGCTGGACATGGGCCGTCGCGCCGTCGATCGGCTCGTGGGTCGACGGCTGGACGCCGTCGGCGGACCACCTCGACCCGGTCGCCACGACGACCAGCTGCGCCCCGTAGTCGCGAACCTCGGTGGCCGACAGGCGCCTCCCGGTCACGACCTCGACGTTGCGGAGCTTCGACAGCATGACCTTCCGGTGGTCGACGATCCGCCCCCAGTCGCCGAGGCCGGGGAGCCGCCGCACCCACCGCATCCGTCCCCCGACGTCCTCCGACGCCTCCACCAGATGCACGGCCTCGAAACCACGCCGCCCGAGCGTGACCGCGCACTCCATCCCCGCCGGACCGGCACCGACGATCAGGACGCCCTCGTCGGCGTTGGAGGCCGTCGAGAACCGCTCGGGGTGCCAGCCGCGGCGGTGCTCCTCGCCCGCGGTCGCGTTCTGGATGCAGCCGAGATGTCCGAAGCCGCCACCTTCATGATGCAGACGTTCGAGCCGGTGCATTCGCGGATCTCGTCCGTGCGGCCCTCAGCGACCTTCTGCGGCAGGAACGGATCGGCGATCGACGGACGTGCCGCGCCGACGAGGTCCCACGCGCCGCTCCGCACGATCGAGGCCATCCGGTCCGGGCTCGTGAGTCGCCCCACCCCCACGATCGGCTTGCTGGTCGCCTGCCGGAGCCCGCCGGTCCACTCGAGCTGGTAGCCCTCGTCGAAGTACCGCGACGTGCCCGAGTCCTTGCTCCAGTCGGCGATGGAGCCGACGTTCACGTCCCAGAGGTCCACGAGGTCGTCCGCCAGGGTGATGAACTCGAGCGCCTCCTCCACGTGGACGCCCGCCGGTCCGAGCGCATCCACGGCGATCCTCGACGCCACCGCGCAGTCCGCCCCCACCGCGTCGCGGACCGCTTGGAGCGTCTCGATCCAGAACCGCGCCCGGTCGTGGAGCGCCCCGCCGTAGCGATCCGTGCGCTTGTTGTAGAAGGGCGAGAGGAACTGCATCGGCAGGTACGCGTGCGCGCCGTAGACGTAGACGATGTCGAAGCCGCAGTCGCGGCCACGGACCGAGCCCTCCGCCCATCCGCGTTGCACCCTCGCGATGTCGGCGAGATCCATCTCCTTGGGGACGACGTGGGGTTCGAGGTCGCTCGCGAGCTGAGTCGGAGCGACGGCTGGGAGCCTCGTCTCGTTGTTCGCGGTGTGGGCGCCGCCGTGATACAGCTCCAGGCCGGCGAGGACCCCGTGCTCGTGGACCGCCTCCGTCATCAGACGCAGGGCTCGCACGTCGTCCTCGTCCCAGAACCGCGCCGAGATCAAGGGAGCGTCGTCCGAGTCGGCCGAGAACGGCGCGTATTCGGTGGAGACGGCCGCCCAGCCCCCTTCGGCCTTCACGGCCCGGTGCGCCGCCTGGGTCCACGGCTTCTCGGTGCCGAACCCCGAGCAGTGGGGCACCTGGTAGAAGCGGTTCCGGAGCGTCCTCGGCCCGATCCGGACCGGCTCGAACAAGATCTCGTGGTTCGGGTCCACTCGCCCTCCCGTCTGCGCCCCGGACCGTAGCAACTGGGCGGAGCCTCCGCGCCGCCGGCGGTTCGCGGGGTACCGTCGGGCCGGATGACGGCGGTGATCGAGGTCGAGGGGCTCCGCAAGGAGTATCGGCGCCTGCGCCGGCCCACGACCGTCGCCCTCGACGGCCTGGACCTCGAGGTCCCCGAAGGCGGGGTCTTCGGCTTCCTCGGTCCGAACGGCGCCGGGAAGACGACGACGATCCGCTGCCTCCTCGGGCTCGTGGCCGCGTCCGCCGGGCGGGCCCGCCTCCTCGGCACCGACGTGCCGCGTGACCTCGCCGGGGTGATCCGGGGGGTTGGGTCGATCGTCGAGGCGCCCGCGCTGTTCCCGCGGTTCACCGGCCGACGGAACCTAGAGATCCTCGCGAGGATCGACGGGATCGCTCGTGCCGCCGTCGACGTCGCTCTCGACCGCGTCGGGCTCACGGTCCGGGCAGAGGACATGGTGCGGACCTACTCGCTCGGGATGAAGCAGCGCCTCGGCATCGCCGCGGCGCTGCTCAAGGATCCCTCGCTGCTGATCCTGGACGAGCCCGCCAACGGGCTCGATCCGGCAGGCATCGTGGAGGTCCGAGGCCTGCTGCGCAGCCTCGGCGCGGAGGGTCGAACGGTCTTCGTCTCGAGCCACATCCTGTCGGAGGTCCAGCAGATCGCCGATCGCGTCGCGATCCTGGCGCGCGGCCGTCTCGTCGCCACCGGTTCCGTGCACGACGTGCTCGCGTCGGGTCGCGTCGCCGGCGTCGTGGTGCGCGTCGCCGACCTCGAGGCGGGTCAGCTCGCCCTCGACGAGGCCGGCATCGCCTCCCGCGTCGACGGGGAACTGATCCGGGCCACCGTGCCGCCTGCGGAGGGCGCCCGGGTGGCACGGGCCCTGGCGGACCGAGGCCTCTACCCATCGCTCCTGCAACCGGACGAGGGGAACCTCGAGCAGGCCTTCCTCGAGCTCACCGGCGACGATCACGAGGTGGGCGCGTGAGGCGACTCCTCGCCTCGGAGCTCCTCCGCTTCCGGTCGCGGCGGCTGGTGGTGGTCCTCCTGGTGGGGGCGCTCCTCGGCACCGTGGTTGGGCTGGTGATCGCGGCGTTCGACTCGACCCCTCCGTCGAACGCCGTCCTGGCGTCGGCCCGGCAGCAGGCCGACCGGGAGGTGGCGGCCTGCCTCGTCGCGGACTGGGAGGACGTGCAGTTCGAGGGGACGCTCGAGGAGTTCTGTCGCGAGAACTTCGGCGATCCGACCCAGTACATGCCTTCGCACCTGACGGTCGTGGACCTGCCGGCCATCCTCGAAAGCGTCTCCTCCATCACCAGCATCATGGGGCTCGTCGTCGGGGCCTCCGTGGTGGCGGCGTCATGGCAGGCGGGAACGATCAGCACGATCCTCACGTGGGAGCCACGGCGTTCGCGTTGGTTCGCCGCCCGCATCCTCGTGGTCGCGTTCGGGGTGTTCGTGATGACGGTGGCGATCGTGGCGTTCCTCTCGGCCGGGCTGGCGGTCGCCGCGACGCTGCGCGGCTCCACGGCCGGCGTCGACGGCGGATGGTGGACGGACGTGACGACGACGTCGCTTCGGGTCTCGGTCGCTGCCGCGCTCTCGGCCGTGATCGGCGGAGCGATCGCCGCGGTCGGCCGCCACACCGCCGCGGCACTCGGGGTGCTGTTCGTGCACACGGCGGTGATCGAGGGGCTCATCCGCGGGTTCCGCCCGCTGTGGTCTCCATGGCTCCTCGGGGACAACCTCGTCGCGTTCCTCAGCTGGCGGACGACGGAGTATCAGGTCTCCACGTTCGAGTCCTTCACGATCACCCCGGTCCGTTCGATCGGGGTGATCCTCGGCTACGTGGCGATCGCCCTCGTCCTCGGATTCACGTTCGTTCGCGTCCGCGACGTCCAGTAGCCGCCGGACGGCGCCCGCCGGATCAGGTTGGGCGATCCACGACGTGCGAGGAGGTGCCGCATGCAGTTCCTGGTGGTGGCCGAGGACGGAGCGGACGAGGGCGCGGCGGAACGGCGTCCAGATCGAGGTAACGCCGTTCCGGACCGCCGTCGGAGCGTGGCAGCCGTAGGGTCAGCCGGTCGCGCGGACCGCGAGGATCGCGATGTCGTCCCGCGGTTCGCCGGATCCGTGGGCGAGCACGGCTCGTTCCACCCGGTCGACGATGTCCGCCGCGGAGGCGCCCCCCGCCCCCTCGAGCGACGCGATGAGGCCGTCCTCGCCGAACGGGCGGTCGTCTCCCCGTTCCTCGGTCACCCCGTCGGTGTAGAGGAGCAACGTGTCGCCGGGCGTGAGCCGGATCTCCTGGTCGTTGAGCTCGGCGTCGTCGAGCACGCCGAGGAACGACCCCGAGTCCCCGATCCAGTCGAGCGAGCCATCGGCCCGGAGGATCAGCGGCGGCGGATGACCCGCCACGCACACCCAGGCCATGACCTGTCCCTCGTGCGGCCGCAGGCGCGCGGCGACGGCGGTGCAGAACTGCTCGTCGGAGGTCTGCCGGCCCACGGCGGCGTTCACGGTGGCCAGGACGCGTGCCGGAGCGCGCTCCCGGATCGCGGCCGCGCGGATCGTGTGCCGCACCATCCCCATGAGGGCGGCCGCGTCGGGGCCCTTGCCGCACACGTCGCCGAGGGCGACCGTCCACTCGCCGTCGCCGATCTCGAACGCGTCGTAGAAGTCCCCACCTGCCTCGATGCCTTCCCCCGCCGGGCGGTACCGAGCTGCGAGGTCCACCCCCTCGATCTCGGGCGGCTCGGGCGGCAACAGGCTGTGCTGCAGCGTCCGGGCGATGTGATCGCGATCGCGGTACAGGCGCGCGTTGTCGATCACCAGCGCCACGCGGGCGGCGAGCGTCTGGGCGAGCGCGAGATCCTCGGACGTGTAGGTGTGCCCCGACTCGGCCCACGCGTACGTCATCGCGCCGAGGGTCCGCCCCCGGGCCGACAGCGGGACGGTCATCGCCGACCGCAGCTGGAAGTCGCGGACGAGTTCCACCGCCTCCGGGTCGCCGCTCGCCGCGAGTATCTCCTCGGTGATCTCGGGCACGAGCTCCGGCTCGCCCGTGGCGATCACATGGCCGACGCCGGACGGGGCCGATAGGTCCGGTGGCCGCCGCCGGCGGAACTCCTGTGCGAGGGTGACCTTCTTCGGATCCACGTGCGCCACAGCGAGCGACCGGATCGAGCCGTCGGGCTCCAGGATCTCCACGGTCGCCCAGTCGGCGAACCGCGGGACCACCAGGTCCACGACCGCCGCGAGGCTCTTCGGGTAGTCGAGCGACTGGGCAAGGAGCCCTCCCGCCCTCGCCAGGAGCGAGAGGCGTTCCTCGGCGAGCCGCCGCACCGCGTCCGAACGTGCGCGCTCCAACGCCTGGGCACCCTGACGCGCCGCGCCGAGCATGAACCCGACGTCGTCCGCGGAGAACGTCCGCGGACGGTCGAAGCTGAGGGTGAGACCGCCGATCGCGCGGTTCCCGACGTCGAGGGGGATCGTGGCCGCCGCCTCGGGGATCTGCTCCCGTGCGAGTCCCGGGTAGCGAGCCTGCCAGTCCTCCCGGTCGACCATCAGCACGGGTTGGTTCCGGAGGACGGAATCACCGATCGGGCTGGTCGCGTCGAGGGCGAAGCGCCGCCAGCGCTCGAGCACGGTGGGGTCGTGGCCGCGCGCTGCCACGGTCTCGAGGGACGTGCCGTCCTTCGACCGCAGCACGACCGCGCCCCGCGCGGCCCCGAAGGCCGTGACGGTCTGCTCGGCGAGCGCTTCGGCGATCACCGTGACGTCCGTCGCCCCGGACAGGGAGGCCGTGATCGCGTAGAGGTGCGACATCTGACTCGCCTGACGTTTCGCGGCCCGCTCGGCTTCCCTCTGCCCAGTGACGTCACGGAACACGTTGATCGCGTAGCGGACGCGCCCCTGCTCGTCGAACGTCGCGGTCGCCTTCACCAGCGACCAGAACTCGCGATCGTTCCGTGTGTCCCGGACGCGGAGGACGGCTTCGGCGTCCCGCGTCCCCGCGAGCACCCGGCGGCCCGGCAGCTCGTCGAGCGGGAAGGGATCCCCGTCCTCCGTCAGGATCTGCCAGTGCGCCAGGCGTTCGGCCGGCGCCGCCGCGAGGAAGGCGTCGACGGAACCGTACCCGGACAGGCGCGCGGCCGCGAGGTTCGCGTAGACGAGCCGCCCACCGGCATCCTGGATCGTGATGCCGTCCGCCGCGCCGATGGTGACGAGCTCCAGGATCTCGCGAGCATCGGGCGACGTCCTTCCTTCGTCCCATGCGTCCCTCGCCCCTTCGGCGAGGGCCACGAGCGCGGAGGGATCGGTGGACTCGGCATCGTTCGAGGGGAGCGCTCGGGGATCCCGACGCTCGACCCGTTCCTCGATCCCCTCGATCTCGTCCAGCGCTGCCTCCCTCCGCGAGGCCTCCCCAGGATATGGGTTCGGCCACCGAGCGGGTACCCCTCGAGGGAACGCGTGGCTTAGGCTCGGGGACGTGACGGACGGGACGCAGCGCCGGTTCGGCCGGACCAGCGACGCCGACGCGGGCCTCCTGACCTACAGCGGCTACCTGAGGCTCCCGGAGCTCCTGTCGATCCAGCAGCTCCGCTCCGAGCCGCCCGTGCACGACGAGCTGCTCTTCATCGTCGTGCATCAGGCCTACGAGCTCTGGTTCAAGCAGCTGCTCTTCGAGCTGGGGTCGGTCCGCGACCGTCTCTTCGCCGGCGACACCGAACGCACGCGTCACTACCTGACGCGGGTCCACGCGATCGAACGCGTGCTGATCGAGCACATCGAGGTGCTCGAGACGATGTCGCCGCAGGACTTCCTCGCGTTCCGCGACCACCTGGCCCCGGCCTCGGGGTTCCAGTCCGCCCAGTTCCGGGAGCTGGAGTTCCTCAGCGGCCTGAAGGACGAACGGCTCCTCGACGATCTCGCCGCCGCTTCCGAGGAGCGGGACCGTCTCCGGCGCCGGCTCGAGGAACCGACGCTCTGGGACGGCTTCTGTTCGCTCCTCGCGTCCAACGATCTGCCGATGCCGGCCGACGACGAGGAGCGGCGATCGGCGTCGCTCGTGGCGATGGCTCGCGAGCAACGCGAGCTGTTCGCCGTCTCCGAGGCCCTGCTGGACCACGACGAGAACGTCGCTCGCTGGCGATCGCTCCACGTCCTGATGGTGGAGCGAGAGATCGGCGCGAAGCGGGGGACCGGCGGCTCGTCCGGCGTCGCCTACCTTCGGTCGACGCTCGACAAGCGGTTCTTCCCCGAGCTCTGGGGCCTCCGGGGCGACCTCTAGGCGGATGGCTCTCGCCCGCGCCGCGGACCGGGTGTACGGTCGCGGAGCGATGCGATGGACCCGGTTCGTGCTGACGGCGGCGCTGGTCCTCGGCGCATGCACGCAGCCGCCGGGCGACGACGGCTCACCGTCACCGTCACCGTCCCCGGAGCCGACGGAGTCCCCGTCCGTGGTTCCGACCGGCGCTCGCCTGGCCGACGGGACGCCGCTTCCCGAGGGATGCACGAGCGGCGCGCTCGCCTCCCAGACCGTGGCGTTCGTCGCCGACGGCCGTGCCTGGGCCCTCGACCCCGAGACCGCTGATCTCGCCTGCCTGTTCCCGGTCGAGGATGCCGGGCCCTTCGCGTGGGGACCGCAGGGCGATCGCGTGCTGCTGGGTGACTTCGAGATCCGTGGCGTCGGCGGCGCCGCGCCCGACCTCCCGACGATCGACGTGGGGCTCGGCGCCTTCGACTGGGGGCATCCGCTCGGCCTCGCGGTGGCGTTCGCCGACGGCAAGGGCGATCCGAGGAAGCGGTTCGTCGACGACGGGCGGGTGCGCCGGCTGACATCGATGCCGCCCGGGGACTACCTGGAGGTGGCGTACCACCCGAGCGGGTTGGCGCTGGCGTTCGTCATCGAGACAGATGCGGGCCAGGAGATCTGGCTGTCCACGAACGAAGGGGAGGACCCCCAGCGCCTCATCTTCTCTAAGCGCGGCACGACGTTCACCGCGCTCGCCTTCTCGCCGAAGGGGGAGACCCTATGGTGGACGGCCGAGCACGCGGAGGGATATCCGGAGCTGCACTTCATGCGCCTCGAAACCCGGACGGGGTTCGGGACCGCCTGGCGGGGGGAGCGGGGGACCGTCGCCGGCGGCCTCAGGCTTCCCCCGGCGGGCCCCCTCCAGGCCGTGACGGAGGGTGCGGCCTGTGCAGGGCGCCGGGCGTTGATCCTGTCCGGAGGCGAGACGAGGACGGCCCTGCCCGGCGAGTCGCGACCCACGGAGGCGCTGGGTTGGCTCGACCGGTCGACGTTGCTCGTCGCCGCCGGCGGCTGCGGCGACCGCATCGACCTCTACGCGGTCGACGGACGTGCTCGCGATGCGCCGGCGGCCCTCGCCTTCGAGGTGGAGATCGCGTCGCCGCGCACGCAGGTGAAGAACCCGCCGGACTCCGTGCCCGCCCCGCAACCCGACGAGGAGCCACCTCCCGAAGGCGTCGGCTGATAGGACCTACGGGCGGCCGGTCGGCCGCCGGAAACCCCCAGCGTGGTGCTTCCCACGAGGACGGACGATCGCGATCGCGTCTCCGGGGCTTGACGCGATCCTGCGCCGGGCGTACACCGTCATCCACCGGGGACCTTCCGCGCCTCGGATCTGACGCGACAGGGGAGGATGACGATGGCGACCGACCTGACCGTTCTGCTGGACAACCGCGCCGGCCAGCTCGCGCATCTGGGCGAAGCGCTGGGCGACGCGGGGGTCGCGATCCAGGGGTTCAGCGCCACGACCCACGACGGGACCGGCGTCGTCCACGTGCTGGTCGACAACGCGATGGTGGCGCAGAACGCGCTGATCCTGGCCGACCTCAAGGTGGAGGGCGAAGCCGATGCCGTCGTGATCGATCTCACGGCGGCGGAGGCGAGCCGGCCGGGATCGCTCGGTCGGATGGCGGCCAAGGTCGCGTCGGCCGGGGTCAACATCTCGGTGGCGTATCTCGCGACGGGGGATCGTGCGGTGCTCGTGACCAGCGACAACGACCGGGCGCGGGAGGCCTTGCAGGCCTAGCGATCCGCGGATCGCTCGATGCCGTCGAACCGCAGCAGCATCAGTGAGTGCGCCACGAGGTTCAGCGCCTCCCGGCGCACCGCCCGGACGTGGCCGGGACGCGCGGTGTTCAAGATCTCGTGCCACAGGCCTCCTCCCTCGAGGCGCGGGAGCGTCACCTTCCTCGAGCGTGATCCGCCGTTCAGCAGGAGGAGGACGGTATCCCCCCGGACCCTGCGGCCGCGTTCGTCGCGTTCGTCGGTGGCCCGTCCGGGGATCAGCATCCCCAGCAGGCGGTTCTCGGGATCCGACCAATCCCCCTCGGTCATCTCGGCGCCGTCCGCGCGCACCCACATCACGTCCTTCTGGCGGCCGCCGTCGAGCGTGCCGCTGAAGAACGAGCGCCGCCGCAGCACCGGGTTCGATCGGAAGTGCTTCAGCGCCTCCCGCGTGAACGTGAGCATGTCCCGATCGCGCCGCTCCCAGCCGAACCAGCTCACCTCGTTGTCCTGGCAGTAGGCGTTGTTGTTGCCGCGCTGCGTCCTGCCCAGCTCGTCGCCGCCGAGGAGCATCCGCACGCCCTGGGAGAAGACGAGCGTCGCCATGAGGTTCCGCTTCATCCGTTGACGGAGCTCCACGATCTCCGGTTGGTCCGTCGGTCCTTCGACCCCCCAGTTGGACGAGAGGTTCTGGTCGGTGCCGTCCTCGTTGCGCTCGCCATTCGCCTCGTTGTGCTTCTCCTCGAACGTCACCAGGTCCTGGAGCGTGAACCCATCGTGCGCGGTCACGAAGTTCACGGAGGCGTAGGTGTTCCGTCCGGTGGCTTCGTAGAGGTCGCTCGACCCCGACAGCCGGGAGGCGAGCTCCGGGAGCTGACCCGGGTCCCCGCGCCAGAACCGGCGGATGCAATCCCGATACCGACCGTTCCACTCGGCCCAGCCAACCGGGAAGTTGCCCACCTGGTACCCGCCCGGGCCGACGTCCCAGGGCTCGGCGATCAGCTTCACCTGGGAGAGCACCGGATCCTGCTGGATGATGTCGAAGAACGTCCCGAGGCGGTTCACCTCGTAGAGCTCGCGCGCGAGGACCGGCGCCAGGTCGAAGCGGAAGCCGTCGACGTGCATCTCCAGGACCCAGTGGCGCAGGCTGTCCATGATCAGCTGGATCGCGCGTGGATGCAGCATGTTCAGCCCGTTGCCGGTGCCGGAGAAGTCCATGTAGTAGCGGGGGTCCTCCGGCGAGAGCCGGTAGAAGGCCTTGTTGTCGATCCCGCGCAGCGAGAGTGTCGGACCGAGGTGGTTGCCCTCCGCGGTGTGGTTGTACACGACGTCGAGGATCACCTCGATGCCGGCGCGGTGCAGCGTCTTGACCATGGACTTGAACTCGTAGACCTGCTGCCCGACCGATCGTGTGCCATAGGCGTGGTGCGGCGCGAAGAAGCCGATCGAGTTGTACCCCCAGTAGTTCGAGAGGCCACGCTCGACGAGGCCCCGGTCGTCCACGAACTGGTGCACGGGCATGAGCTCCACGGCCGTGACCCCGAGCGACCGGAAGTGCTCGACGACCGGATCGTGCGCGAGCGAGAGGTAGGTGCCCCGGATCTCCGGCGGGATCGTGGGATGGAGCTTCGTCATGCCCTTCACGTGGGTCTCGTAGATCACCGTGCGGTTCCAGGGTGTCTCGGGGCGGCGGTCTTCGCCCCAGGTGAACGCCGGGTCGATCACGACGCACTTCGGCATCGCTCCCGCGCTGTCGCGGCGGTCGAAGGAGAGGTCCTCGTCGTCGTGCCCGATCTCGTAGCCGTAGACGGCGTCGTCCCACCGGACGGGCCCGCTGATGGCCCGCGCGTACGGATCCAGGAGCAGCTTGTTCGGGTTGAACCGATGACCGTCCCGCGGCTCGTACGGACCGTGCACGCGATAGCCGTAGAGGCGGCCGGGCCGTACGTCGGGCAGGTAGGCGTGCCAGAGGAGGTCCGTCCGGTTCGTGAGTGAGATGCGCTCGGCCTCCACGGCGTCGTCGGGACGGTCGTAGAGGCAGAGGTCGACGCCCGTGGCGTGCTCCGAGAACAGGGAGAAGTTCACCCCTTCGCCGTCCCACGTGGCGCCCTGGGGGTAGGGCGATCCCGGCCAGACGCGGATGGTCATGGGTCCCCCGGCGTGAGGAACACGCACGCCAGCGGGGGGAGCACGATCCGCGCGCTGTGCTCGCGACCGTGCCACGGGGTCGCCGCCGCCTCGACCCGGCCGAGGTTCCCCATCCCGGAGCCGCCGTACTCGGCGGCGTCGCTGTTCAACGCCTCCCGCCATGCGCCGCCGACCGGCAACCCGATCCGGAAGCGCTCGTGCGGCATCGGCGTGAGATTGAGCGCCACCGCGACGAGATCGCGCGCGGCCGTACCGCGGCGCAGGAAGGACAGCGTGCCGCCCTCGGCGTCAGCGGCGTCGATCCACTCGAACCCGCCCGGGTCGACGTCCAGCGCGTGCAGGGCGGGGACGTCGCGATGGAGCGCGTTGAGGTCGTGGACCCATCGCAGCACGCCGGCGTGGCGGGGATCCTCCCGCAGGTCCCACGAGACGCTCGCGTCATGGTCCCATTCGCTCGTTTGGCCGAGCTCGCCGCCCATGAACAGGAGCTTCTTGCCGGGCTGCGCCCACAGGGCTCCGAGCAGCAGCCGGAGGTTGGCGAACCGCTGCCAGTCGTCGCCGGGCATCTTCCCGAGGAGCGAGCCCTTGCCGTGGACGACCTCGTCGTGGGACAGGGGCAGCACGAAGTTCTCGGAGTACGCGTACACCTGGCGGAACGTGAGCTCCCCGTGGTGGTAGCGGCGGTGGATCGGTTCGCGGCGGAGATGCTGGAGCGTGTCGTGCATCCATCCCATGTCCCACTTGAACCCGAACCCGAGCCCGCCCGCGTCCGTCGGGCGGGAGACCATCGGCCAGGCCGTCGACTCCTCCGCGAACGTCTGGGACCCGGCATGCTCGCGGTACACGTCCTCGTTGAGCCGGCGGAGGAACGAGACTGCCTCGAGGTTCTCCCGGCCGCCGTGCACGTTCGGCAGCCATCCGCCGGCCGCGCGCGAATAGTCGAGGTAGAGCATCGAGGCGACCGCGTCCACGCGCAGTCCGTCGGCGTGGTACGTGCGGAGCCAGTGGTCCGCGCTCGAGAGCAGGAAGCTCCGGACCTCGTCGCGGCCGTAGTTGAAGATCAACGTGTGCCAGTCGGGGTGAAAGCCGCGCCTCGGGTCCGCGTGCTCGTACAGGTGGGTCCCGTCGAAGAACGCGAGCCCGTGCTCGTCGGACGGGAAGTGGGAGGGCACCCAGTCGAGGATCACGCCGATGCCGCGCTGATGTAGGTGATCGACCAGGAACATGAGGTCCTGCGGCGTCCCGAACCTCGAGGTCGGCGCGAAGTACCCGGTGGTCTGGTAGCCCCAGGAGCCGTAGAAGGGGTGCTCCATCACGGGGAGCAGCTCGACGTGGGTGAAGCCGAGGTCGAGCGCGTGGTCGGCGAGCTGGGTCGCCGCGTCCCGATAGCCGAGCCAGCCGCCGTCGGACGTGCGCCGCCACGAACCGAGGTGGACCTCGTAGATCGACATCGGCGACGACGGCGCGTCGTGGTCCCCTCGGGAGTCGAGCCAGTCGCCGTCGCCCCATCCGTAGTCGAGGTCCCAGACGATCGACCCCGTCTTGGGCGGCGTCTCCGCGTGGAACGCGAACGGGTCGGCCTTGTCGACCCGGTAGCCCGCGTGACGGGATCGGACATGGAACTTGTACGCGTGTCCGGGGCGAGCGCCGGTCACCCGGCCCGCCCAGATGCCCGAGGACCGGACCGTGGCGAGGGGATGCGTGTCCGGGTCCCAGGCGTTGAAGTCGCCGATCACGGAGACCTGCTCGGCGTTGGGGGCCCAGACGGCGAACGACGTCCCGTCCTCGTCCGCATGCGCTCCGAGCTTCTCCGCGAGCCGCCCGTGTGTGCCCTCCGCGAACAGGTAGAGGTCGTCCTCGGTCAGCCGGTGCTCGACCGCGATCGTCACGCTGGGGCGCTCCCTCCACCCCGCCGGGCACGGTCGATGCGTTCGAGCATCGATCCCACCTCCGGACGTCGCCGGAGCTCGTCGAGGGTCCACGGGTACCGGCGCCGCCAGTTCGGGCGCTCCGATCCCGTCCCGGGCACGTTCTGCGGGTCCGACTCCAGGAGCAGATCGCCCAGCGAGGCCATCACGATCGCGGCCCGGCTCGATGCCAGATGCTCGAGCGAGGCCTCCAAGGACGCGCGGGGATCCTCGCCGTCGAGGTCGGCGGCGAGTCCGCTGCCGGGGAGGGACGCGGGGAGCGCCCCGCGCATGCCGCGCCGGGCTTCCAGGATCCGTCCGGCCTCAGGGTGGTCGATCAAGCCGAGGTCCTCCCGGAGCGGGACGTCCGCGCCTCGCCAGAAGCCGGCCCAGGTCGGCATGTCGTGGGTGTTCAAGGCCGCGACGGACTCCGCCGGCGGCTCGGGGAGTCCCCCAGGCCCCGCCTCCCGCTGGGCGACGAAGGTCCGCAGGAGACCGTGCGCTCGCATCGCCGGGCGGACGTAGCCGGGCACGGTCCCCAGGTCCTCGCCGACGACCACCGCCTGCGCCTCGTTGGCCGCGATCGAGAGCAGCGCGTACCACTCCTCGGCCCTGTAGCGGACGTACACGCCGTCCTTCGCCGAGGCTCCGCGCGGCACCCAGTAGAGGCGATGGAGCCCGATCACGTGATCGATCCGGGCGATGGAGGCGTAGCGGAACAGGGTGTGCAACACCTCGTCGTGGTAGCGATAGCCGGCCTCCCGGGCGCCGTGCGGGTGCGGCGGGGGGGCGCCCCAGTCCTGCCCCTGCGACCAGAACGCATCCGGCGGGGCGCCGGCGGCGACGTCCGGCGCGAACGATCCCCGTTCGCGCCAGACGTCGTAGCCGGCCCCGTTGACCCCGATCGGCAGGTCGAGCATGAGGCCGCCCTGGGCCCGCGCGTCCCTGGCCGCCTCCGCGAGCTGTTGGGCGGCGGCCCACTGGACGAACAGGTGATACCGGGCACGGTCGTCCTCGAGCGGGTCCCCGGGGAGCGAGCCCTGCCGCTCGGCGTCGGGCCACGCGCCCCACCATTCGCTGCGGCGCTCCGCCTCCGCTCGGAAGCGCGCGTAGTCGGCCGCCCGGGGATCCCGCGCGAACTCGTTGAGGCCGGTCGGCGGCGTCCCCGCGAACGCGCTTTGGGCGAGCGGGTCGAGCACGCGTCGCTTCGCCGCGGCGACCGCGGGGTGATCCGTGAGGTCGGCCTTACGGAGCCGGGCGATCTGCTCGCCGAACGCCGGATCGTCGAGCACCTCCCGCGCCTCGTCGCATCCGTCCAGGCCGGGGACCCGGGTCACGTCGAGATACGTCTCGTTCCAGAAGAGGCGGCTCGCCGGCGAGTACGGGCTCGGCTCGACCATCGGCTCGTCCAGGAACTGCGCGAACAGCGGGAGGGTCGCCGCGGCCGAGCCGCCCAGCTCGCCCACCCATCGACGGAAGGTCGCGAGCTCCGCGAAGCTCCCGACGCCCCAGTCGTCCCGCGTCCGGAGGGCGTACAGCGGCGCGAACACCCCCCACCACCGCTCGGGCGGCTCGGGGCAGCGGGCCGGCGCGGACAGCACGAGGGCGCGCGCCGGCTCCCCCCCGGCGTCCACCCACAGCGCATGCCTCCCCGGTGGGAGCCGCCGATGCAGGCCGATCCGGACCTCGACGAACCCCGACGTCGTGGGACCCTCCTCGACGGTCGACACCGTCTCCCAGCTCGACGGCTCCTCGCTCTCCGGCCCGACCGCGCATCGCACCGCCCCGTGCCCGGTCGGGAGTCGCGCGCTCACGTCGCGGAGGCGGCCGTCCCACGCGACGATCACCGGCTCGAGCACGCGCCGCGCGAGCGCTTCCTTCCGCGTCCGCAGCGCCGCGGGCGCGTCCGCGAGCACGGCCACCGGGGCACCGAGCGCGCGGAGCACCGCGAGCGTGCTCTCCACGCCGGCGCGCACGCGCGTGCCGAACACGTTCCGGTAGCTCTCCTGGACGTCGTAGAGCTGCGCGAGCTCCCGGAGCGCCCGGCGGTCCTCCCTCATGGCCCTTCGTCCAGCAGGTCGAGCACGCCGCGCACGGGCACCGGCAGCCAGTCGGGTCGGTTGTCCAGCTCGTAGGCGACCTCGTACACGGCCTTGTCCAGCAGGTGGGCGTGCAGGAGCCGGCGCATCTCCTCCTCCGTCTGCGGCAGGAGCGGGCTGTCGCCCACGACCTCGAAGTAGTGATCGAGGAACGTTGCCGACACCCAGTGGGTCCAGGCCTGCGCCCAGTCGGCGAGGGACGCCGTGGCGTCCGGCGACAGATCCTCGACCCACGGCGACCGCATCGCCGTGCGGGTGGCGTAGTCGAACGAGCGAAGCATGCCGGCCACGTCTCGGAGCGGGGAACGTTTGATCCTCCGCTCGCCGAGCGGCCGCGCGGGCTCTCCTTCGAAGTCGATGATGATGAAGTCGCGGCCCGTCCACAGGACCTGCCCGAGGTGATAGTCGCCGTGGATCCGGATCCGCTGGCCGCTGATCCGTTCCCCCGTGACCACGGTGTAGCGGGCGAGCAGCTCCTCCTCGCGCGCGAGTAGCTCCTCCACCTCCGGCCCGACCTGCTGACGGCTCATGCGGCGGAGCGTCGCCGCCGCCTGGGACCGCATCGACTGGTACATCGAACGTTGGTACATGCGCGTGACGGGCTCGGGCGCGAACACCGGATCGTCCAGCCTCGACCCGAGCGCCAGGTGCAGCTGCGCGGTCCTGCGGCCCAGGAGCCAGGCGGATCCGAGGAACGGCCCGATCAGGTCGTAGGTGAGGAGGGACGGCAGGTCGCCGACCATGTCCATCACGGAGCGCTCTGCGCGAGGGAGCTGTTGGTCGGAGGGCAGTGCGAGCGCTCGCTCGAAGGATTCCGTCGCGGCGTCCATCGCGTAGGCCCACGCGTCGCCCTCGTTCTGCACGTAGCCCTGCAGGATCGCGACCGTCGATCCGTTCCCGTCGTCGGGCACCTCGATCGCGCCGGCCGCGGGCGCCGAGTGGCGGAAGACCGTGCGGTCGGTCAGGAACCGCCCCACCTCGAGCTCGGGGTTGATGCCCTCCTCGACGCGACGGAACAGCTTCAGCACGAACCGGTCGCCGAACGTCACCGACGTGTTGCTCTGCTCGCCCCAGCTGAACTGCGGCTCGAGCGGGCCGTGCCCACGCAGCCGGACGAACCCTTCTGCGCGGGTCCCCACCAGGCGCCGTCGCTGGCCTCTCGCCACCCGCCGGCGCTCGATCATCTCGAGGAGCGCGCCGGTCAGCGCCGCGTCACGGAGCCCGTCCATCACCAGCCAGGCGCCATCGGGGGTTTCGACCCGAGCCACCACGTGCTCGGGCCCGACGTCGTCGCCTTCGGGCCTCCCGGCGAGCGGGAGCGCGTAGGTCGCGGGCTCCCCCTCGATGAAGGTCACGTCGACCAGCGCGACGACGCCGTGCGAGGCATCCCGATCGCTGCCGGGGACGCGGATCGTGTCGGCGATCGACACGGTGGCGATGCGCCGGCCCTTTGCCCCGAACCACCGCTGCCGGACAAGGAACCGCGGCAGGGCACGCTCGAGGGCGCTCCGCGCCGGTTGCGCGAGCACGCCGTCCCAGGCCCCGGTCGAGGTGAGCGTCGGCACGGGGGAGGCGAGGATCTCCTCCTCGCGCTCGTCGGGCTGGAGCCGGAACCAGAAGTAGCCGTAGGGGCCGAGGGTGATGAAGTAGGGGAGCTGCCCGATCCGGGGGAAGTGGGTCGGCCCGAAGAGCTCCACCGGGATCTGGCCGTCGAACCGCGCGAGGTCGAGCTCGACGAACTGTGCGCTGCGCGACAGGTTGGCGACCACCAGGGTCCGGTCGTCGCCGAACGTGCGGAGGAACGCGACGACCTTGCGGTTCTCCGGGTAGAGGAACTCGATGTCGCCGCTGGAGAGCGAAGGGGAGCGCCGCGCGGCCCCGATCAAGCGCCGCATCCACCACAGCAACGACGACGGGTTGTTCTGCTGCGCTTCGACGTTGACCGCCGACGGATGATGTTCCGGGTCGGCGACGAGCGGCAGGTAGAGCCGCTGCGGGTTGGCGGCGGAGAAGCCGGCGTTGCGGTCCTGGTTCCATTGCATCGGGGTGCGCACGCCGTTCCGGTCACCCAGGTAGATGTTGTCGCCCATGCCGATCTCGTCGCCGTAGTAGATGACGGGCGTCCCCGGGAGGGAGAAGAGGAGGGCGTTCATCAGCTCGATCCTGCGTCGGTCGTTCCCGAGCAGGGGTGCGAGTCGCCGGCGGATCCCGAGGTTCACGCGCGCCTGCGGGTCCTCGGCGTAGACCCGATACATGTAGTCGCGCTCTTCGTCCGTCACCATCTCGAGCGTGAGCTCGTCGTGGTTGCGGAGGAAGATCGCCCACTGACCGCTCTCCGGGATCGGAGGCGTCTGGTTCAGGATGTCGATCAGGGGGAACCGGTCCTCCATCCGGTTCGCCATGAACATCCGCGGCATCAAGGGGAAGTGGAACGCCATGTGACATCGGTCGCCGTCCCCGAAGTAGGCGACGGCGTCCTCCGGCCATTGGTTGGCCTCCGCGAGCAGCATCCGATCCTCGAACGTGGCGTCGACATGACGCCGGAGATCGGAGAGGAACCCGAGGGTCTCCGGCAGGTTCTCGCAGTTGGTGCCCTCGCGTTCGAAGAGGTACGGGACCGCGTCCAGGCGCAGCCCGTCCACACCGAGCGAGAGCCAGAAGTCGACGACGTCGAACATCGCCGCGCGCACCCGCGGCTCGTCGAAGTTGAGGTCCGGTTGATGGGAGTAGAACCGGTGCCAGTAGTACTGCCCGGCCACCTGGTCCCACGCCCAGTTCGACGACTCGAAGTCGCCGAAGATCACCCGTGCATCCGGGTAGCCCTCCGGCGTGTCCGCCCACACGTAGAAGTTGCGCTGCCACGATCGCGGCTTGGCCTCCCTCGCGCGCTGGAACCACGGGTGCTCGTCCGAGGTGTGATTCATCACGAGCTCGGTGATCACACGCAGGTCCCGTCGGTGCGCCTCCTTCAGGAACGTCCGGAAGTCGCGCATCGTCCCGTACGCGGGATGGATCGCCTTGTACGCGGCGATGTCGTAGCCGTCGTCGCGCAGCGGGGACGGGTAGAAGGGGAGCAGCCAGACCGCCGTGGCCCCGAGATCCCGGATGTGATCCAGGCGTTTCACGAGTCCCGCCAGGTCCCCCACGCCGTCGGCGTTGCTGTCCTGGTAGGCGCGCACGTGGAGCTCGTAGATCACGGCGTCCTGGTACCAGCGGGAGGCGGGCGTCCCGAGCTGCGTCGTGGTCTCTGTCACCGCCGCCGACTCGCCGGGCTCGGCGTCGGTTCGGGCGCGAACGGTCATGGCCTCCGGCTCCCCGCGGGTTCGATCGCGAGCACGTGCCCGGGCTGATGGCCGGGGTGAAGCTCCACGAAGTTCCTCGCTCCCGTCCAGGAGAAGGATTCGCCGCCGAGGAGATCTCTCGCGGTGAAGGACGCGTCCCACGCCATCCCGAGCTCCGGCATGCGAAGGTCGACCCACCCCGACCGGGGATGGACGGGATCGAGGTTGGCGATCACGACCACCGGGTCGCTCCCGCCCGGAAGGGTCTTGCTGTAGGCGAGCAGCTGGTCGCTGTCCGTCGGGTGGAACCGGAGCGTTCGGTCGTGCTGGAACGCCGGATGATCCCGGCGGATCCGGTTGATCCGGGCGATCAGCTCTCGCATCCCCGTGGCGGCCGCGGGAGCGCGGAACCGACGCTCGTACTTCTCGGAATCGAGGTACTCCTCCGAGCCGGGCTCCCGGGGGCGGTGCTCCATGTGCTCGAACGCCGGTCCGTAGATCCCGTAGCTGGCGCCGAGCGTGGCCGCCAGCAGGAAGCGCAGCCGGAACCCGGGCGGGCCGCCCTCCTGGAGCTGGTCGGTCAGGATGTCGGGGGTGTTCGGCCACAGGTTCGGCCGCAGGAAGTCCCGCCCCGGTCCCTGCGTGAGCTCGGTCAGGTACACCGTGAGCTCGTCCTTGGACCGCCGCCACGCGAAGTACGTGTAGGACTGGTCGAACCCGATCTTCGCGAGGCGTTCCATCACGCGCGGTCGCGTGAACGCCTCCGAGAGGAACAGCACGTCGGGATGGTCCCGCTTCACCTCCGCCAGCATCCACTCCCAGAACGCGAAGGGCTTCGTGTGCGGGTTGTCGACCCGGAAGATCGAGACCCCTCGCTCGACCCAGAACAGCACCACGTCCAGCAGCCCCCGCCAGAGCCCGGTCTGATCCGAGGTCTCGAAGTCGATCGGAAAGATGTCCTCGTACCGCTTCGGCGGGTTCTCCGCGGAGCGGATCGTGCCGTCGGGTCGGCGCCGGAACCACTCCGGATGCTGCGTCACCCACGGGTGGTCGGGGGAGCACTGGAACGCCAGGTCGAGCGCGAGCTCCATCTCGTGCCGCTTCAGCTCCGCGAGGAGATGCTCGAAGTCGTCGAAGGTGCCGAGATCCGGGTGGATCGCCGTGTGGCCGCCCGCCGAGGAGCCGATCGCCCACGGGCTCCCGAGATCCTCGGGTCGGGACGCCATGGCGTTGTTCGGGCCCTTGCGGTTGGTCTCGCCGATCGGATGGATCGGCGCGAGATACAGCACGTCGAACCCGAGCTCCGCGACGTCCGGCACGAGCGCCGCCACGTCGCGGATTGTCCCGTGTCGCGCAGGATCGGGCGAGGTCGAGCGCGGGAAGAGCTCGTACCACGCGCCGTGGCGCGCTCGTTCCCGGGCGGCGACCACGACGTGCTCGGGCGACGCGGACGCGCCACGCCGCCGGTCCGGGTAGGTGTGCATCAGGGCGTCGAGGTCGACGGCCAGCGCGAGCGCCGAGGCCTCACCGATGTCCTTGCGGCGGAGGTGAGCGGCCGACCGCTTGAGCCGGCCGGCGTCCTCGTCGGCTCCCGCGGACCGGGCGCGCCTCGCGGCCGCGCCGACGAGCGCAGCCCCTTCCTTCATCTCACCGGTGACGTCCTGACCGGCCGCCAGGCGCTTCGCGAGATCCGAGCGCCACGTCGCCCACGTGTCGATCCACCCCTCGATGCGGAAACGGACCGTCCCGGTCTCGCGGATGGGGATCTGGGCGCGCCAGTGGTCGTTGCCGAGGGGAACCATCGGCGTGTCTCGCCAGTCCTCGCCGTCGTGACGGAGGAGCACCCGAGCCGCCGGGAGGTCGTGGCCGTCGGCGAAGACGTCTGCCTCGAACGGCACGACGTCGCCGACGGAGGTCTTCGCGGGAAAGAGCCCGCCGTCGACGGCGGGCGACACGTGCTCGACCGCGATCCTCGTCAGCTTGGCCGTCTCGACTCCCCTCTCCACGTATACAGGTTCGGAGCAGGGGCGGCTGCGATGGGAGGATGGAGGTCATGACGCGCTTCGCCTCGACCTCCATCCTCCTCGCCCTCGTGCTCGCGGCAGCATGCTCTCAGACACCCGGCGTCGACCGCGCGGGGAATCCACCGGCCCCGCCGCCCGAGGTCGCGACCGAGATGCCTTCCCCCGATACCGTCTCGGACCCGCAGGTCGGATCGTCCGATCTCGAGACCGAGGAGGGTCCTGCTCGGTTCGAGGGCGGTGTCTACCGGATCGGGCCGAAGCTGCGCGACATCTTGATCGGCCGGAACTGGACCCCGGGATGCCCGGTGCCCTTGCACGACCTCCGCGTGGTGATCGTGAGCTACTGGAACTTCGCGGGCGAGGTGCGGAAGGGGCCGCTCGTCCTGCACGAGCGCGTCGCGCCCGACGTGCGGTGGGTCTTCGAGCGCCTGTTCCGTGCGCGGTTCCCGATCGAGAGGGTCGACCTCGCCGCGAAGGATCGCCCGATGCGACCGGAGGACTACTGGAACACGAGCCGGCGGAGTGTGACGGCCTCGTTCAACTGCCGGCCCGCGACGGGGAGCACGTCCCTGTCCCATCACTCCTACGGCTGGGCGATCGATATCAACCCGCTCCAGAACCCGTACGTGCGCGGCGACGGCTCGGTGCTCCGGCACATCGCGAAGCCGTTCCGCAACCGCGCGCTCCAGCGGAAGGGGATGATCCACGACGGCGACATCGTCGTGCGCTCGTTCGCACGGATCGGTTGGGCATGGGGCGGGCACTGGCACACCCTGAAGGACTACATGCACTTCTCGCTCACCGGGCGCTGATCGAGCAGCTGCCAAACGGATCGACGTGCTTCGGTCCCGGCCACGGCGAGGAACCCATCCGGAACGAGGTTCGTACCATCGGGTGATGGTGGTGGAGGCTCGCTCCGGTCGGGGCGAATCGCGTTGGCGTGCCCTCGCGATATCGGCCCTCGCTGCACTGGCCGCATGCGGAGACGCGTCCGACTCACCAGAGCCGACGGCAACCACCGCAACCCCCGTGTCATCGCCGACATCCACCCCAACCACGTCCCCTGATCCATCACCCGCTCCGCCGAACCTCGCCGCCGTGCGCATCCGTCTCGTGCAGGTCGCGTCGCTCGAGCAGCCGCTCGCGATGGCGGTCCGCACCGGCGATCCCGCGCTGTACGTCGCGCAGAAGACGGGGGAGATCGTGGCGATCCGTGACGGGGACGTCGCGTCGGCGCCGGTCCTCGATCTCTCCGGAGAGGTCTCGCTCGGTGGCGAGCAGGGTCTCCTGGGGCTCGCCTTCGCGCCGGATGGAGGTGCGCTCTACGTGAACTTCACCGACACGAATGGCGACACGCACGTCGCTGCATTCGCGATGCGGGGTGGCCGGGCGGACGCCGCCACTCGACGGGACATCCTCGTTGTGGATCAGCCGTACTCGAACCACAACGGGGGCAACCTCGTCTTCGGCCCGGACGGCTACCTCTACGTGGGACTCGGCGACGGGGGGAGCGGTGGCGATCCCCACGGGAACGGGCAATCCCTCTCGACGGCGCTCGGGAAGATGCTCCGGATCGACCCGCGCCTCTCGGGCGAGGCTCCATTCCGCATCCCGTCGGACAACCCGTTCGTCGGCCGGTCCGACGCGACGCCGGCGATCTGGGCGTACGGTTTGCGCAACCCGTGGCGGTACTCGTTCGACCGGCTGACCGGGGACCTGTGGATCGGCGACGTGGGGCAGAACGCGTGGGAGGAGATCGATCGTCAACCCGCCGGATCCACCGGAGGCGAGAACTACGGCTGGAACCTGATGGAGGGGACGCACGCCTTCGCCGGGAACGCCCCCGCGGAGGCGAGCCCGCCCGTGTTCGAGTACTCCCACGACGAGGGCGGCTGCACGGTGGTCGGCGGCTACGTCTACCGCGGAGAGGCGGTCCCCGCTCTGTACGGCGCGTATGTGTTCGGTGATCTGTGCCTCGGTCGGATCGAGGCGCTCCGTATCCAAGGCGGCCGGGTCGTGAGCCACCGGGCGCTCGGGCCCGTCGTCCCGAATCTGAGCGCGTTCGGCGAGGACGCGGACGGCGAGCTCTACGCGATGTCGCTCAGCGGCGGTCTGTACCGGCTCGCACCCGGATCCTGAGCGAGGCCACCTCGCCCGCACGGCGCGTGTACGCTCCGAGCCCGATGTCCGATCGGATCCGTCCCTCGCAGAAGGCCGACGCGTTCACGGAGTCCGTGATCCGCGAGATGACGCGGCTCGCGATGCTCCACGACGCGATCAACCTCTCGCAGGGGTTCCCGGACTTCGCGGCGCCCGAGGAGGTCAAGGAAGCCGCTCGCGCGGCGATCGCCGACGACGTGAACCAATACCCGATCACGTGGGGCGCCGCGGGGTTCCGCGAGGCGCTCGCCCGCACCTATCGCGACCGCTACGGGATGACGTGGGTCGACCCCGAGCGGGACGTCACGGTCACCTGCGGCTCGACCGAGGCGATGATCGCGGCGATGCTCGGCGTCCTCGACCCGGGCGACGAAGTCGTCGTCTTCGAGCCGTTCTACGAGAACTACGGGCCCGACACGATCATCTCCGGCGCGGTGCCGCGCACTGTGACGCTGCACGCGCCGGACTGGACGTTCGACGAGCACGAGCTCGCGGCCGTGTTCAATGAGCGCACACGGGGGATCGTGATCAACACGCCGAACAACCCCACAGGCAAGGTGTTCTCTCGCGAGGAGCTCGACGTGATCGCCGCGCTCTGCCAGCGGTGGGGGGTCGTCGTGTTCACCGATGAGATCTACGAGCACATCCTGTACGACGGCGCGGTGCACGTTCCGCCCGGGTCCGTGCCGGGACTCGAGGACCGGACCGTGACGATCAGTGCGCTGTCGAAGACGTACGCCGTGACCGGTTGGCGCGTGGGGTGGGTGGTGGCGCCGGCGCCGCTGTCCCGGGGGGTCCGCTCCGTCCACGACTTCCTCACGGTCGCGGCGCCGGCCCCGCTGCAGGAGGCGGGCGAGGCGGCGCTCGGGCTTCCCGAGGAGTACTACCGCCGGACCGCCGACGAGTACCGCGAGCGGCGGGACCTCTGGATCGCGACTCTCCGCGAGACCGGGTTCGAGGTGGAGCCGCCCGCCGGCGCCTACTACGTGATGGCGGACATCTCCGGCTTCGGATTCCCCGACGACGTGCGGTTCGCGAGGCACATGGTCGAGGACGTCGGCGTCGCGGTCGTGCCGGGTTCGTCCTTCTTCTCGCGACCGGAGCTGGGCGCCCACCTCGTCCGGTTCGCGTTCTGCAAGCGGCTCGAGACCCTGAAGGAAGCGGGCGAGCGTCTGCGGTCCCTGCGTCCGAGAGCGGTCCGCTGAGCGTCAGCCGCTGGAGCTGCGATCCGGTCGGATGCGGACGATCACGCGACGCTCGCCGGGCTCGCGCCACGGGTAGGCATCGAGCCCGAGGTACTTCCTCGCCATCCGGTCGATGTGCTCGTCCGCGCCTTCGCGGGTCACGTCGACGACGGTCCCGTGGATCACGACCTGCTCGTAGGGATCGTCCTGGTCGAACACGCTGATCGAGACCCGAGGATCTCGGGCGATGTTGGCGGTCTTCACCCGCCCCTCGGAGGTGTTGAACACCACGTCGTCACCGTCTACGTCGATCCAGATCGTCGAGACGTGCGGCGCCCCGTCGGGCATCAGGGTCGCCACGCTCGCGAAGTTCGGCGCCTCGAGGATCGCGCGGTCGCGTGCGCTCCACATCGGCGCGACCCTACAGGCCGGTCCAGAAGCGGCCCGGCGCCAGGATGTTGGCGGGATCGAACGCGGCCTTGAGCCGGCGGTGGACGTCGAGCGCGGCGACCGGCGCGTCGCCGAGGCCGCCGGGACCGCGGATCACCGGTGCGATGCCCCCGGCTTCGGCGACGCGCTTCCGCAGCGCCGCGAGACGCTCGCCGTCGCCGGGGAGGCCCACCCACGCGATCCCGACGCCGACCAGCGCGCGCCAGTCGTCCTCGCCGCCGAGGACGGCTTCCAACCTCGACGGTGCCACCGCGACCTCGGCGACGACGGCCGTCGTGATCGCCTCCGGACCCGGGACCGCCCCGCCCTCGCGGATCTCCGCGACGCGGACGGCACGGTGGATCGTGGTGGTCTGCTCCTCGATCTCCTCGGGCCATCCCTCGAGGGCGAGCTCGATCCGGTCGGGCGTCGCCACGACCGCGGAGGGGAGCGGGACGGCGTCGAGCACGGCCCGTCCGGCACCGAGTCCGCCCTCGGACGTGACGGCCACCCGCCTCGCCTTCGGGAGCGGCCGGACCTTCACCGCCACCTGGACGATCGCGCCGAGCGTCCCGATCGATCCGGTCGCGAGGCGATGGAGGTCGTAGCCCTGCACGCTCTTGACGGTCCGCGCGCCGCTGCGCACCGTTCGGCCGTCGCCGGTGACGAGCTCCATCTCGACGACGGTGTCGCGGAGCGGCCCCATCCGGAGCTGTCGCGGGGACGACGGGGCGGTGGCGATCGTCCCGCCGACGGTCGCGGAATCGGGCGCGTCCGAGGGCCATTCCTGCCCACCGTCCGCGAGCACCCGTCGAAGCGCATCGATCCGGACGCCCCCTTCCACGACGGCGAGCATCTCCTCGGGGTCGTACGCGATCACGCGATCCAGGCCGGCGGTGGAGAGCTCCAGATCGACGGAGGAAGGGTTCCCCTTGTCCACGTGTGTGCGTCCGCCGACGATCGCCACGGGGTGCACCCGCTCGCTCGCGGCGCGGAGCGCTCGGCCGATCTCCTCCCTCGAACCCGGTGCGATCAGATCCACGTGCCCTCCGGTATGGCGGAGCCGGCTCGAGCGGCGTCCCCGATCCCGGCAGCGTCCCCGATCCCGGCCGCGCCCGTTTCCGCCGCGGCGACGGCGAAGTCCCCGCAGCGGGCGCCGTCGGGCAACACCTTCTGCGGGTTCATCAGGCCCGTGGGGTCGAACGCACTCCGGACGCACGCCTGCGCCTCCAGGTCACCCTCGGTGAACACCAGCGGCATGAAGTCCCGCTTCTCGAGTCCGATACCGTGCTCCCCCGAGAGCGAGCCGCCCGCGTCCACGCAGAGCCGGACGATCTCCTCCGACGTCCGGAGCACGCGCTCGAGGATGCCCGGCTCAGTCCGGTCGAAGGAGAGGAGCGGGTGCAGGTTCCCGTCGCCCGCGTGGAACACGTTGGTGACCGTGATGGCTTCGCGACGGCAGATCGCGTAGACGCCGGTGAGCACCTCGACGAGCTTCGTCCGCGGCACGACGCAATCGTGGAGGTGGTAATGGGGCGCGATCTGCGCGATCGCGCCGAACGCGGACTTCCGTCCCTTCCACAGGAGCGCGCGTTCCTCGGGGGAATCGGCCACGCGGATCGCGCCCACCCCGTGCTCGCGCGCGGCGGCCTCGACCTCTCGGGTCTCGGCCTCGACCCCGGCCTCGATCCCATCCACCTCGACCAACAGCACGGCCGCCGCGTCGGTCGGGTAGCCCGCGTGCGCGAAGGACTCCACCGCCCGCACGATGCCCTGGTCCATCATCTCGAGCGCCGCGGGCACGACCCCCCGCGCGATGATCGCGGAGACCGTGGTCGCGCAGTCCTCCACCGTGGCGAAGTCCATCAGCATCGTCGTGATCGCCGGCGGCTCTGGGGTCAGGCGCACGCAGACGGCGGCGACGAGCCCGAGCGTCCCCTCCGAGCCCACGACGAGCCCTCGGAGGTCGTAGCCGGCCGATCCCGGCCCCTCCGATCCGACGCGCGCCACGGATCCGTCGGCGAGGACGACATCGAGTGCCAGCACGTGCGCCGACGTGACCCCGTACGCGAGGCAGTGCGGCCCGCCCGCGTTCGTCCCCACGTTGCCGCCGATCGACGACACCTGTTGCGAGGAGGGGTCGGGCATGTAGGTGAAGCCGCTCCCGCGGAGCGCCGTTCCGAGATCGAGGTTGAAGAGCCCCGGCTCGACCCACGCGAGCCGATCCTCGGTCCGGATCTCGACGATCCGGTTCATCTTCGACGTGACGACGACGAGCGCGTCGCCGATCGGCGTCGACCCGCCCGCGAGCCCCGTGCCGCTCCCACGCGGCACGATGCTCAGGTCGTGGTCCGCCGCAGCGCGCACGCACACCGCGACGTCGGCCGTCGATCGAGGGAACACCACGAGCCCCGCGGTCCCCTCGACCATCGACGCGTCGCGGGCGTACAGGCGGAGGGCCAGCGGATCGGAAAGGACCGCGTCGGCGCCCAACGACCCCTCGAGCTCGCGGCGCACCGCCTCCAGGCTCCCCATCGAGGGCTAGGGTAGGCCGCGATGGCGACCTGGGCGGAGTTCGAGCTCGCCGATCCGGAGCTGGCGGCCTTCGGGCGGGCGCGCCTTCACCACCAGGTCTGCTTCCACGCCACGCTCCGAGCCGACGGGTCGCCGCGGGTCCATCCGATCGAGGCGTGGATCGCCGCGGGGCTCCTGCTCGTGCGGTTCCGCGGCCACAGCCCGAAGGTGGCCGAGGTGCTCCGCGACGGCCGCTACGCGCTCCACTCGCCGATGGACAACTTGGAGGGAGAGGGGGGCGAGTTCCTCGTCCGCGGCTGGATGGAGCGGATCTCGGATCGGCACCCCGGCGCTCAGGCGATCACGGAGGAGGCGCCGTTCCCGCGCGCGTTCTTCGCGATGTCCGTGGACGAGGCCGTCGCCACGACCTACGAGGGGGACGCCCCGGTCTACCGGCGCTGGCGCCCGGCCGGCTGAGCCCTCCGGCTCACGCCACCTGGCTCGGCCCGCCGCCGGGAGCGGAGAACCCGTAGCCGGCCGCCGCCCAGGCCTCCATGCCGCCCTCGACGTTCGTGGCGTCGTATCCGCGGGCCTGGAGCATCATCGACGCGAGCTCGCTGCGGTTGCCGGTCCGGCAGATCACCGCGACGGGCTTCGCGATGTCGAGCACGTCGGCCCCGACGCCGGACATCACGTCGTTCAGGGGGATGTGGAGTGCTCCTTCGATGCGTCCCGCGTCCCACTCGTACTGTTCCCGGCAGTCCACGAGCTGGATGTCGTCGAGGGACTCGTGGACACCTTCGACCGTGCTCAGATCGGCCATGACTCGATGCTAACAGCGGGCTGCCGAACGCCTCAGGATCCGAGCGCCCGGGCGAACGCGGCGTGCGTCCCGGTATCGAACAGCACGAAGCGAACCTCGCGCACGGCCGTGTCCGCCGTGCGCGCCGCCTCGATCGCCACGGTCGCCGCCTCGTCCAGCGGGTACCCGAACGCACCGGTCGAGATCGCGGGGAACGCGACGGTGGCCGCGCCGAGCTCGTCGGCCACGCGGAGCGACTCGGTGTGACAGCTCGCGAGCAGGGCCGGGGGATCGTCGTCCTCCGCGTAGATCGGGCCCACCGTATGGATGACGTGTCGAGCCGGGAGGTCGCCGCCCGTCGTCGCCACCGCTCGTCCGGTCGGGAGACCCGCCGGCCAGTCGGTCGAGCGGATCCGCCGGCATGCCTCGAGGATCGCCGGGCCGCCCGCCCGATGGATCGCGCCGTCCACCCCGCCACCGCCGAGCAACGTGGAGTTCGCCGCGTTCACGATCGCGTCGACCTGCTGCGCCGTGATGTCGCCCTCGACCAGAACGATGCGGAGCATGCGTCTATCGTAGGTCGATGATCGTCTGTCTCGCGGCGAACCCTTCGGTCGATCGTCTCTTCGAGGTCGAACGACTCGTGCAAGGGGACATCCATCGACCTTCCGGCTTCGTGCAGGTCGCGGGCGGCAAGGGGTTGAACGTCGCGCGCGCTGCACGTTCGCTCGGCGCCGACGTGTGCGCGGTGACGCTGCTCCGTGGGCACAGCGGGCGATGGCTTGGCGAGGCGCTCGGGGCCGAAGGCGTCGAGGGCGAGTTCGTCTGGACCCATGGAGAGAACCGCTCGTCGCTGTCGGTCGCCGACCGGGAGACGGCCGGGCTCACCGAGTTCTACGAGCATGGCGCGGTCGCGCCCGACGCAGCCTGGGCCGAGCTGATGCATGCGGCCGCCACGCGGTACGGGCGAGGCGATTGGCTGACGATCTCGGGCTCGATGCCGCGTGGGGCGCCCGACGAGGGCTACCGGGATCTGATCGAAGAGGCGCGTGGCCGCGGGGCGCGCGTGGCGCTCGACTCCGAGGGGGAGCGGCTGAGCACCGCGCTGACGGCGCGCCCGGACGTCGTCAAGGTGAACGTGGCGGAGGCGGGCGAGCTGCTCGGCGTGCCGACGGCTCGCCGCAGCGACTCCCTCGCGGCGGCGGCCAAGCTCCGCGATCTCGCCGGCGGTGACGGGCACGCGGGCATCGTCACGCGCGGCGCGGAGGGGGTGATGCTCGCGGTGCCCGACGGCACGCGGTACGAAGGCGTGCTGTACGTGCGAGGCAGGTATCCGGTGGGGAGCGGTGACGCCTTCCTCGCGGGGCTCGTGATGGCCCTCGACCGGGGACGCACGTGGGACGACGCGCTCCGGGTGGCGCTCGGCGCGGGCGCGGCCAACGCCGAGCTCCCGGGCGCGGCCAGGCTGGATCCCGCCCGCGCCGTGGCGCTCGCGGCGAGGGCCGACGTGCGCCTCGTCTAGATGGCTCGCGTCGAGCGGGTCGATGAGGCCGACTGGGCCGCGTTCCGCGAGGTTCGCCTCCGTTCGCTCCTGGAGAGCCCCGACGCGTTCGGGTCCACGTACGGCGCCGAGTCGTCTCAGCCCGAGCAGGCCCGGCGTGACTGGACGGCGGGACGGTAGCGTGGCGGCGTCGCGGCGGTCTTCGTCGGCCGGAACGACGACGACGTCGTCGTGGGCACGGCCACCGGCGCGGGCTACGAGGCGGAGCCGCGCGTGGCGCACGTGTACGCGATGTGGGTCGCGCCGGACGCGCGCGGGGCTGGGCTGGGCCGGGCCCTCCTGGAGGCCGTCGAGGGGTGGGGCCGCGAGCGCGGCTGCGATCGCGTCGTCCTGTCGGTGAGCGAGTCCAACACGGTGGCGAGGCGCTTCTACGAGGTGTGCGGCTTCCGCCAGACGAGCGATCGCGAGCCGCTCCGCGAGGGCTCGGAGCAGGACGTCCTGATCCTCTCGAAGGCTCTGTAGCCGCGGGGCGGCGTGCTCGTCGGATCGGTCGGTCCGTCGGGAGGCATGGCTACACTCCGCCGGATGAGGAGACCGGTCGCCGCGGGCATCACGCCCGCAGCCGCCGTCCTCGGACTCTTCCTCTCTTTCGGGTTGATCGTCGCTTCGTTCTTCCCGTTCCTGTCCGTGTATCTCTCGGGCCGCGGCTTCGACGCCGACGAGATCGGCCTGCTGTTGAGCGCCATGGCGCTGGTGCGGATCGTGGCGATGCCGATCTGGGGGCACGTCGCGGACACGCGGATCGGCCGTAAGCGGGCGCTGCAGCTCGGGCTCGTGGGGATGGTCGCGTTCGGCGTCGTCGCATCGGTGCTCGACTCCTTGGTGGGCGTCGCGTTCGGCGCGGTCGGCATCGCGATCGCGATGGCCGCCTCGGGCCCCAACGTCGACGCGCTCGCGCTGGTCCAGCTCGGCGAGGGGAGGATGTCCGAATACGGCCGGATCCGCGGGTGGGAGAGCCTGTCATACGCCGCCGGGTGTCTGCTGTTCGGCTGGCTCCTGGATCTGAACGGTGTGACGCTCGCCCTCCCGCTCTACGCCGCGACCGGCGCGCTGATGTTCGTGTGGGCCACGGTGGCCGTCCGATCGGATCGTCCCAAGGACCCCGAGCGACACGGGCGTCTCGGTGCCGTCGGTGCCGTGTTCCGCACCGCCCCGCGCTTCTGGGGGTTCCTCGCGGCGACGCTCCTCGTGTGGACCGGCTTCAACGGCGCGTGGAATTTCGTGGGCCTGAAGATCGAGGAGCCGCTCCTGATCGGTGTCGGAACGGCCCTCGGGGGGCTCATGGAGGTCGGCGTGATGCGCCTTTCCTCCCGGTTCCACCGGCGGATCGGGCTTCGGAAGGTCTACGCGTTCGGCTGCCTGATCTACGCGATCGGGTTCCTCCTGTGGGGACTGGTCGACGACACGACGATCGTGTCGATCCTCGCCGTCTTCGAGGGCGCCGGCTTCTCCCTGCTCTTCACGACGTCGATCCTGGTGGTGGGGAAGCTGCTCCCGCCGTCCCTCTACTCGAGCGGCAACTCGATCGCGGGGATGGTGGGCTTCGGCATCGGCCCCGTGATCGGCGCCGGCCTCGGAGGCTTCGTGTTCGACCGCCTGGGGTCAACGACGCTGTTCGTCGGGTCCTCGATCCTCGCCCTGTGCGGTGGGGTCGCCGCGATGGTGGCGCTTCGGACGCCGGAGCTCGACTCCCCGCTCCACGAGCCGCTCCCCGCGGGCGAGGAGGTCGCCCCGGAGCCGGGACGGGTGTGAGACGCACTGACCTGCGCGCTTTGCAGCGAAGTGCTCCGCCGTGACACGATGAGCGCTCCGGACCCCCACCGGGAGGTGTGGATCGATGCCAGACAACACGAACGGATCCGACGAACAGCCGGTCGCCGGCCTCGTCGACAAGGCGAAGGAGGTCGCGGGCACGGTCGCCGAGAAGGCCGGACCCGCCATGGAGAAGGCGAAGGAGGTCGCGGGCACCATGGCCGAGAAGGCCGGACCCGCGATGGAGAAAGCCAAGGAGTCCGCTGGCGAGCTCGTCGACAAGGCGAGAGACAGGCTCGGTGGCAAGGACGAGAACGCGACATGAGGAGGATCCGATGGTGAGCGCCTACATCCTCATCCAGACCGAGGTCGGGAAGGCCGCGCAGGTGACCCAGCAGGTGAGCGGCATCGGCGGCGTCGTGGCCGTCGACCCGGTGACCGGTCCGTACGACGTGGTCGCGCGAGCGGAGGCGGACGACCTCGACGGGCTCGCCAAGGGAACGGTCATGCCGATGCAGGAGCTGGACGGCATCACGAGAACGCTCACCTGTCCGGTCATCCAGTTGTGATCGGCGGACGGAGGCCCGCGCCACGGTGACGGTCAAGATCCGGCGGGATGCCGAGATCTCCGACGTGGACGGGGGCTGGTTCCGCGCACGATGGCACTTCTCCTTCGACACCTACGTCGATCCGGACTACGTCCGGTTCGGGACGCTCCGCGTCTTCAACGACGACCGGCTGGTGCCGGGCGCGATCTGGCCGATGCATCCCCATCGGGACATCGAGGGCCTGACCTACGTGGTCGAGGGGTCGTTCCGCCACGAGGACGATGTCGGCGGGGAGCCCGGTCCGTTGCCCGCGGGATCCGTCCAGCGGATGACGCTGGGGCGCGGCGCCCGCCACTCGGAGCAGAACGCGAGCACCTCGGAGCCGATGCGGTTCATCCAGATGTGGATCGTGCCGGCCGAGCGCGGGCTGGAGCCGGGCGTGCAACAGAAGGTGTTCACGGAGGCCGATCGCACCGGCCGCCTCCTGAGAGCGATCAGCGGCGACGGTGGCGACGCCGTGCTCGTCCATCAAGACGCGCACGTCTTCGTCTCGAGGCTGCATGCCGGCGCCGAGGTCTCCCACGAGCTGCCCCAGGGCCGCGGCGCGTACGGGTACGTGATCGACGGCGCCGCCGAGATCGCCGGAGAGGGGATGGAGACGGGCGACGCCGCCGAGATCTGGGACGTGTCGTCGGTCTCGATCCGAGCCACCGAGACGACGGAGCTGATCCTCGTCGATGTCGCGCTCACGTGAGCGGGCTTGACTCCTTGACGCCCAGCGATAGGTTGCGCTGATGCTGCATCGAGCGACCGCCGCGGTCGTCGCGTCCCTGCTCCTCGTGGGCGCGTCCATGGTTGGGTCCGCGGTGGCGACGCCGGTCGCGCGCGGTGCCGGGAGGGATCCCTCCTATCGCCTCGACGCGCCGCCGGGGACCAAGCGGCTCCCCCCACTCCTCGCCCCGGCGGTCCCGGATGCGCTGAGCCGCGCGCTCGCCCAGGACCAGATCTCGGCGGGGCGGTACGCCCTCGAGCGAGCCGCGTCCCTCTTCGACGTGGCGCGGGTCCGGGCGAGGTTCGGCGCCGTCGCCCGGCCGGATCCGCGGTCCGCGACGCTCGTGCTCCGGGACCTCGCCCTGCGCCTGGGGCAGCTCGCGCCCGAGCAACGGCGAGAGGCGCACCGGATCCTCGCCCGTCCGAGCGAGGTCGTAGATCCGTTCGGTCACGCGTACGCCGTGCCGGAGGAGCTCCCGGTCTGTGGCGCGCACACGTGCGTGCACTACGTCGGATCGACCCCCGATCACCCGCCGCTCCGCAACGTCTCCGGAGGTCCGGCGCCCGACCACGTCGAGACGGTGTCGACGATCATGGAGGCGGTCTGGGCAGTCGAGGTCGACGGGCACGGCTACCGGCCGCCCAAGCCGGATGCGACCTCCTCGCCGGAGAACGGAGGCGACGCCCGCCTCGACGTCTACCTCGTCGATATCGGGGACGAGGGCATCTACGGCTACTGCGCCAGCGACGACCCGCACCTGGACTCCTCGTACAAGTTCTGGGACATGTCCGCGTACTGCGTGCTCGACGACGACTACCGGTTCAGCCAGTTCGGGTACCCGAACCGGCTGCACCCGCTCAAGGTGACCGCCGCGCACGAGTTCTTCCACGCGGTGCAGTTCGGCTACGACATCGCCGAGGACGTCTGGCTGATGGAGAGCACCGCGACGTGGATGGAGGAGCGCGTCTACGACGGGATCAACGACAACCGTCAGTACCTCGTCGGCAGCCCCCTCGGGCAGCCGATGATCCCGCTGGACAGGGACACCGGACTCCGTGTGTACGGCGCGTGGATCTTCTGGGGGTTCCTCACGGAGTACCTGGGTGGCGCCGTGCCGGATGCCACCATCGTCCGTCAGGTGTGGAAGCGAGCCGACGGGCGCCAGGGTGCGCCCGACATGTATTCGACCCGGGCACTGAGGATGGCGGTGGGCGCCCGGAGGATCGACGGCATCCCGTGGCGCCTCCGGTGGGCGTTCGCGGACTTCGGGGTCTGGAACGCGCGTCCCGCCAAGTTCTACGACGAAGGCAGGGCGTATCGGACCGCGCCGGTGGCGAGGACCGTGACCCTCACCCGCGCGGCTCCGTCGACGCGTTCGACCGCGGCCCTCGACCACCTCACGAACCGCTTCCTGGCGGTGCGGCGCGGTGCCGGCGTGAAGGCGACCGCGAGGCTCCGGGTGGTGGTGGACGGTCCCGCAGACGCGACCGGACCGGAGGCGAGTGTCCTGGTGATCCGACGGTCGGGAAAGGCGAATGCCAAGCCGATCCTCCTGAACCGCTCGGGGAACGGCGCGATCACCGTGGGCTTCGACCGCACCGTCGCGCGGGTGGTCCTGATCGCCACGAACGCGAGCACCCGGTATCGCAACTGCTTCTCGGGTCTGACGCCGTACGCCTGTTTCGGCGGTACGCCGGTGGACGAGAACCGGACGTTCACGATCCGCGCCGCGATCGTCTGACGCGCGGCTACTCCTCGTCCGCGCGGACCGGGAACGGGAGCGCGATCGGGTCGTACGACGGCGATCGACCCTCGTCGTCGAAGCGATCCATCGTCCAGCCGGACACGTCGGCGACGCCGGTCGCTCCCTCGAGCGCGAGATCGGCACCGATCTTCGCCACGCCCGGACCCCACATCATCCCGTGCCCCACGGCCGTGGCGACCGAGACGCCGGGCATGGCCTCGTTCGCGGTCGTGGAGACCGCGCCGATCACCGGAAGGTGGTCCGGGCAATACTCGATGGTCGCCGCCCATGCCTTGCGCAACGCGAGGTCCTTCGCGACGGGGACGTACCGGTGCATCCGCCCCTGCATCTCGTGGAGGTACGGCCAGTCGATCTCCGTCGCCGGTCCCGGCGCCTCGTCCGGGTTCGACATCCCGAACAGGAGGCCGCCCTCCTCCAGGCGCCAGTACAGGCCGATCGCGTTCTCGAAGACCATCGGTTGGATCCCGACGTCGAAAGCCTCGTGCGGCTCGGTGACGGCGACCTGGTGCCGCACCGCGCCGACGAAGAACCGCGCTCCGACGAGCCGGCCAACCTCGCGGAGGGTGGGTCCGCCGGTCAGCAGCACCCGCTCGGTCGCGATCGCGCCATCCGGCGTCTCGACACCGACCAGACCGCCGTCGCCACCCGTTCGGATCCCGAGGAACGGCGTCCGCTCGCGGAGGTCGACCCCGACCCGCTGCATCGCCAGGGAGTACGCGCGGACGTTCCTCGGCGGGTCGATGCATCCGTCGCCCGGCGCGTAGGTCCCGCCTCGGATCGTCGCCGGGTCCAGGGTCGGGTTCAGGCGCGCGGCCTCGGCGGCATCCACGTAGCGGACGTGGGCGAGTCCGGCCGCGCGCTGCATCCCCACGCGCGCGATCGCTTCGCGCTCCTGGGCCTCATCGGTGGCGAGGATCAGGTACCCCAGCTCGCGGAAGCCGCTGTCGGTCCCGAAGCGTTCCCGTTGGGAGCGGTAGAAGTCGATCGACCATCGCCCGAGCGCGACGGTTTCCGGGGTCCCGCCCTGGGCCCGCACGATGCCCGCCGCGCGTGAGGACGCGCCCTTTCCGGCTTCCCCTTGCTCCAGGACCACGACACGTCCCGCGCCGAGTTCCTTCGCGAAGACCGAGGCCCAGCCACCGATCGTGCCCGCGCCGACGACGACGAGGTCGGCGGTGTCTCGGTTCGCCATCCGTCCTCCCGGCTCGAGGAGGCCGAAGTCTAGGCGATGCGTACAGTGGCTCCGATGTCGCCGGATACGGACAGCCCGTCACGCGAGGCGTCGGTCCCGGCGCCGCCCGCCGATCGCCGGACGCTCGTCGAGGAGGTTCTCGTCGTCCTGTCGCTGTCGGTGCTCGCCCGCGCGGCGTTCGCGATCCTCTCGCTCCTGGAGGCTCCGATCGCGGGCGTCGTCGTGGCGGCCGCCGATCAGTCGAGCGCGTTCGTGCGGCAGCTCCTCGGGTTCGTGTTCGGGCTCGCGCCCGCGCTGCTCGTGCTCCATCTCGTCCGCCGCAGCGGCGAAGGGGTGGGCGTCGTCGGCCTCGGAGCGGATCACCCCGCTCGCGATGTCGCACGCGGGGTCGTCCTGTTCGCGGCTGTCGGCATCGCGGGCATCGGCGTCTACCTGGCGGCCGTGGAGCTCGGCGTGAACCGCTTCGTCGTCCCGACGCCGCCGCTCGGGCACTGGTGGACCGTCCCCGCGCTCGTCCTGAACGCGGTGGAGGCCGGCCTCGTCGAGGAGGTGATCGTCCTCGGGTACCTCGTCACGAGGCTCCAGCAGCTCGCCTGGTCGCCGACGGCGGCGATCGGGGCGAGCGCCCTGCTCCGGGGCTCGTACCACCTGTATCAGGGCTGGGGCGGGTTCGCGGGCAACGTGGCGATGGGAGCGCTCTTCGGCGTCCTGTTCCTTCGCTGGGGCCGGCGCACGTGGCCGTTCGTGGTCGCCCACGTCCTCCTCGACGTGGGCGCTGGGATCGGGTTCGTCCTGTTCCGAGATTCCCTGCCCGGCTTCTGATCTCGAGGGCCCGCTCAGGAAGGCGCGGGATGAGGTATGATGTGTGCTTCGGATATCCGAGACAAGACCGATCCCCCGGCTGCGTGCCGGGGTTTCGTGTTTCCGGACCCTTCTTCTCCTCCGGACCTCTCCGCGCCCGTGTGCCGATCGGCCCCGGCGCGTCGCTAGTTCCAGCCGGGGAACCACACGATCAGCCTGTGGTGGGCATCCGAGATCGTCATCCAGGTCAGGACCGGCCAGAACCAGGCGAACAGGCCGACCGCCCCGATCGCCACGGCCCACGCGACCGGCCGGTAGGGGTGCCACACGGAGACCGCGGGCTTCCCCGTCGCGGGATCGGTCGCCACGGCCCCGCCCTCGTCGCGGACGATCAGCCTCGCGTCCGAAAGATCGCGGAGCAGGTACACGAGCGCCAGCACCAGGAAGGGCGTGAACGGCGCGACGTAGAAGAAGAACTGCGGCCGCGCCGCGAGCAGCCAGGGCACGTACTGCAGGAGGACCGCCAGGAGGAAGAACCCGGCCACCCAGTCATGCTTCCGCCACCAGGAGACGGCGAGGTACGGCAACGTCCAGATGCTCCCCCAGAACACAACCGGGTTGCCGATCGCGAGCAGTTGCCGGATCGACGGCCCGAGGTCCTCCCACGTGAGCGGGACCGGCCTCGTCATCACGAGCCACGTCCACGGACGCGAGTACGCGTAGTGGGTGGGGGTGAGGGATCCCGTATCCGGATCCGTGGCGAGCGTCTTCAGCTCGAACAGGTGATACCGCGCGACCCGGATCTGTTGGTCGACGAACTCGCCGACCTTCCAGTCGAAGTGGTGCAGCCACGGCAGGTACGTGAGGACGTAGACGACGACGGGCAGCACGACGAACGCGACCACCAGCGCGAAGCTCTCCTGCGCGAGCGCGCGCCCGAACGCGCGGGCGGGGCGGACCCCGCCCCCGCGGCGGCGGGACGTCTCCCAGAGCAGCGACACCACGACCGCGGTCAGCAACCCGAGGCCGCCCGACCACTTGACCGCGACGGCGCCCCCGAGGGCGATCCCCGCCGCGTAGCGCCACGGTCGCCACAGCGGTGACGGCACGACGCGCTCGCCGGGGGCCTCGGAGGGCGGCCCGCGGCGCGTCCGGAGGTCGATCCATCGCCGGTCGAGCACCAGGCAGAGGAAGCCGATCACGATCCAGAGCTGGACATGGATGTCCAGCAGGGCCTGCCGCGAGAGCACCACGCTCAGATGCTCGAGGGCGAGCAGCAGGCCCGCGAGGAACGTCCACAGGGGTCGACCGAACAGCAGCTGCGCGATCAGCGCGACGCCCGTCACCGCGAGCGTGCCCGCGACGGCCGAACCGATCCGCCATCCGAACGGATCCATCCCGAACGCCTTGATGCCGAGCGCGATCGTCCACTTGCCGAGCGGGGGATGGACGAACGAACCCACGTCCCACTCCTGCTCGCGGAAGGTGCGTTCGTTCGGGGATTCGATCCTGCAGACCTCGTCCGAGCCGCCAACGAAGATGCACGCCGCCTTCGCGTAGTAGTTCTCGTCGAACACGAGCATCGGCGGGTTCGACAGACCCCACAGCCGGACCACGGCCGCGATCGCCGTGACGGTGAGGATCGCCACCCAGGGACGATCGAGCCGGCGAGCCACGGAGGGTTCGGCGCGGTGGTCGGCCACTCGCGCCAGCGTACCCAGCGGTCCTGCGACGGCCCTCCTCAGCGGGCCCGGTCCTTCATGCGAACGACGAACTGCAGCCCCTGGAACGCCTCCGTGATCGAGGCGCTCTTGTTGTCGACCAGCCCGGTGTCCAGGCCGCTCCGCTGGACCGCGTCGAAATCGAGGTCGGTCGGGATCCCGGATCCCTTCTTCGGCCAGGCGACCCACAGGCGCCCCGCCGGGGCGAGCCCGGCGGCGAGCTTCGCGAACCGGGCGAGGAGATCCCGCTCCGCGGTGACGAAGAAGAGGACGACGTCCATCGCCGAGTCGGCACGCCCGAGGCGTCGGACGCCACCGGGCAGGGGGACGAGGGCGTCGTCGAAGCCCTCGGGCGAGCCTGCGACGTAGATCCGCGCGCCCTCGCGGACCCCGAGCTTCTTCGGCAGCGGCGTGCCCGTGTAGTCCTTGTGCGGCTGCGCCATCGGCCCATCGTAGGGGGAGCACGGCGCCGACGATGACCTGGGAGCATCGGGACCTGGGAGCATCGGCTCGTGGGGATCCTCCATCTCGTCGGCACGCCGATCGGCAACCTCGGCGATCTGTCGGACCGAGCGCGCGAGACGCTCGGATCGGTGGCCCTCGTCGCGGCGGAGGACACGCGCCGCACCGGCCGGCTCCTCCGAGGGCTCGGCATCCGGACGCCGCTCATCTCGATGTTCGAGGGCAACGAGGAGGCACGGGCGATCGAGATCGTCCAACGGCTCGTCGGCGGTGACGACGTGGCGGTCGTCACCGACGGTGGCATGCCGAGCATCTCCGATCCGGGCTACCGGCTCGTCCGGCTCGCGGTGGATCGAGGGATCGACGTGCGCGTGGTGCCGGGACCGTCGGCCGCGATCGCCGCCCTCGTCCTGTCCGGGCTGCCGACGGATCGGTTCGCCTTCGAGGGATTCCTGCCGCGTCGCCCCGGTGATCGCGCCCGCCGCCTGCAGGCGCTGCGCCACGAGCCCCGGACGATGGTCTTCTACGAATCGCCGAGACGCGTGCACACGCTGCTCCGCGAGATCGTGACCACGGTCGGCGACCGGCGCGTGGCCCTCTGCCGGGAGCTCACGAAGCTCCACGAGGAGGTCGTCCGTGGCCGCTCCGGCGAGGTGCTCGCCCGGCTCGGGGAGGGACCGCTCAAGGGCGAGATCGTCCTCGTGGTCGAGGGGGAGCACGACCCGGTTCCGCACGACGCGGCTGCCCTCCTCGCCGAGGTCCAGGGGCTGGTCGGCGAGGGCATGCGCATGCGGGAGGCGGCTCGCGAGGTCGCGGCGCGCCACGGCGTGGGCGCCAACGAGCTCTACCGGGCGGCGATCGCGGAGGGGTGATCGCGCAGCGCGCCGAGACGCTTCTCGTCGCGTTGCGCCTTCCCTACACTTCCGCCCATGTCCCCGGTGCCGCCCTTCGACCCGAACCGGGTACCCCCTCGCCCGGACCACTCCGAGCCCTCGCGTGCCCCGCTGGTGGCTGCGTTCGTCATCACGTGCCTCCTGGCGGTGGTCCTCGGGGGCCTCGCGATCGCGTCGGTCCTGCGCGGGTCGTCGTCGTCGCCCGAAGCGGCCGCTCCGTCGCCGACCTCGTCCCCGAGCCCGACGACGAGCGGCACCTCGTCCCCTTCGCCCTCGACCTCGCTCCCGCCGCGAACGAGGGTCGACGGCGCCTTCAAGTTCCTGAGCCGCGTGGCCGGCAACCCCGTCCGGTGGGACCCTTGCCAGTCGATCTCGTACGCGGTGAACGCCGCGGGCGCCTCCTCGCCGGTGCATGGCGACCTCCGCGAGGCGCTTCGTCGCGTCACCCGCGCGACCGGCATCGAGTTCGAGCCGGCCGGCACCACGGAGGAGACGTTCCTGCGTGCCTACCAACGGATGCGCTACGCGAGCGTGATCCGCAGGGCGGAGCTCCTGGTGATCTGGGTCGACCACGAGGACTACGAGCAGATCCTCCGGAGCCTCCGCGACCCGCGACCGTCGATCGCGTTCGCGAAGACCATGGCCGGCCTCTACGCGGACCGCGACGAGTACTTCGGAGGGATCATCGTGATGGATGCCGACGCCACCGCGGGCCGCGGCTTCGGCTACCGCTATGCCCACGGTTCGGTCCTGCTCCACGAGCTCGGGCACATCATGGGGCTCGACCACGTGGAGGATCCCGACCAGCTCATGTACGCGGGCCGACACCCCAACTTCGGGCTGCGTGACTACGGGGCCGGCGATCTCGAGGGGCTCCGCCGCGTCGGGATGGATGCCGGCTGCCTCGACTGAGCTCGCTGGTCCGGCGGAGGCCGATGACCTCGCGGGTACGATGACCGGCCATGGGCCGGGACGTCTTCTACCTCACCACGCCGATCTACTACCCGAACGACGTGCCCCACATCGGGCACGCCTACGATGCCGTGGCCGCGGACGTGATCGCCCGGCACCACCGCCTGCGGGGGGAGGAGGTCTTCCACCTCACCGGGACCGACGAGCACGGCCTCAAGCTCCAACGCGCGGCGGAAGCGGCGGGGGTGGATCCGCAGCGCTGGGTCGACGACATGGAACCGCGCTGGCGGGAGGTCTGGGCGCGGCTGGACATCGCCTACGACGACTACATCCGCACCACGGAACCCCGGCACCGCGACGTCGTAGTCAAGCTGCTTGACCAAGTGCATCGGAACGGCACGGACGACATCTATCTCGATACCTACGAGGGCCTCTATTGCGTCTCGTGCGAGCTGTACTACGCGGAGTCCGATCTCCTCGAGGGCGAGCTCTGTCCCATCCACGAGCGCCCGGTCGAGCTGGTGAAGGAGGAGAACTACTTCTTCCGTCTCTCGGCCTACCAGGATCGGCTGCTCGACCACTACGAGCGGCGCCCCTCCGCCGTGGAACCGGACATCCGGCGCAACGAGGTGCTCTCGCTGATCCGCGGCGGCCTGCAGGACTTCTCGATCAGCCGGACGAACTTCGACTGGGGGATCCCGCTGCCCTGGGACCCCGACCACGTGTGCTACGTCTGGTTCGATGCCCTCACGAACTACCTGACGGCTGCGGGCTACGGCGCCGACGACGGGCGGTTCGCGCGTCTGTGGCCGGCGAACATCCACATGATCGGCAAGGACATCCTCCGCCAGCACGCGATCTACTGGCCGGCGATGCTGATGGCCGCCGGAGTCGAGCCGCCGGAGCAGGTGTGGGCCCACGGGTTCCTCACGGTCGGCGGCAAGAAGATGTCGAAGACGAACGCCACCGGGATCCACCCCTTCGAGCTGCTCGATCGCTTCGGGGTCGATTCCTATCGCTGGTATTTCCTGCGGGAGATCCAGTTCGGCCAGGACGGGTCGTTCTCGCTCGAATCGATGGTCGATCGACACAACGCGGAGCTCTCGAACGGGATCGGCAACCTCGCCTCCCGCGTCCTCGCGATGCTCCGGACCTCCTTCGACGGGCTCGTGCCGGAGCCGACGGTCGAGGGCGCCGAGTCCGATCTGCCCCAGGTGGTGGCCGACGCCGCCCGCCTCTACGACGAGGAGATGCTCGCCGTGCGCCCCACGGCGGCGCTCGCGGCCGTCTACGACATCGTGGTGCGGGCGAACCAGTACATGGTGGAACGTTCTCCCTGGGCTCTCGCGAAGGACGACGCCAGGCGTGCCGAGCTGGGCTCGATCCTCTTCGCCTCCGCGGAGACCCTTCGCGCCCTCGCGATCCTCCTGTCCTGCGTCATGCCGAGTGCTGCCGGCCGGCTCTGGGCGCAGCTCGGCATGCCGGAAACCCTCGAGTCGCAGCGGCTCGAGGATGCGGCGGCCTGGGGCCGGATCGCACCGGGGACGCGGACCACGAAGGGCGAGGGGCTCTTCCCGCGGGTCGGGTTGGACGACTGAGAGGCAGCCGGGTCGGGATGTCGGCGCCGCCGATGTTTCACGTGAATCTCCTCGGATGCACCGGAAGTTGAGACCGCCTATCATGCGGCGCCGATGGAGCGGCCGAACCCTGAAGTCCCGGTGCAGACGGGCATGGTGGACACCCACTGCCACCTGTTCCTGGTGGACAGGGAACCTTCACTCGTGGTCGAGGCCGCGCGAGAGGCCGGCGTCGACCGCCTGATCTGCGTGGGAGTGGACCCCGCGACGTCCGCCCGCTCGCTCGAGATGGCGGACTCGATCGCCGGCGTCTTCGCCACGGCGGGCATGCATCCGCACGATGCCGACCTCCTCGACGCCGCGGCAGGGGCGAGGATCGAGGAGCTCCTCCACGACCCCCGGGTGGTGGCCGTCGGGGAGTGCGGTCTGGACTTCTTCCGGATGCGTTCACCCGTGGAGGACCAGGTCCGGGCCCTGAACCTGCAGATCGCCTTGTCGAACGAGTCCGGCAAGCCGATGGTCGTCCACGTCAGGGACGCCTGGGCGGAGGTCCTTCGAGTGCTGGATGAGGGTTCCGCCGAGCGCGTCGTGATCCACTGCTTCAGCGGCGACGTATCGATCGCCCGGGAGTGCGCCGAACGCGGGTACTGGATCAGCTTCGCCGGCAACGTGACGTATCCGAAGAACGAGCATCTGCGCCAGGCCGCGCGAGCCGTGGACATCGACCGGCTGCTCGTCGAGACCGACGCGCCGTTCCTGGCTCCGCAGGCGCTTCGCGGAACCCATAACGAACCGGCGAACGTCGTGTACGCGATCGCGGAGGTCGCGCGCGTTCGCGACGAAGAGCCCGGGTCGTTGGGGGAGGCGACGGCGCGCAACGCGAACGCCGCGTTCCCCGGCCTGTCCTAGAGTCCTTCGCTCGCGGTCCAGGCCGCCCGAACAGACGTTCGCCGTCGAAGGTTGCAGTGAGAGTTGAGGGTTTGCTAGCGTGCGTTTTCCACACACGAACTTCGGGTCGACCGACCAGCGCGGTCGCTCGAGGAGGCGGTCGACGGATGCGTGATGTTCCGATCACGGCACACGAGGGCCTGCGGGTCCCGCGTATGACGACGGCATCCCACGATCGTCTCCGAGGTGTGGGGGACTGGATGGTGGACGGAGCGGAGAGGCCCGGTCGGAAACGCACGGGCCTCGACGCCGAGACCTCGGTCTCCGCCGGCGGCGTCGGGACATCCTCGGCCGTGTCCGTGCGGGTTCTCGCGTTCGGGGAAGGTGCGCGAGGGCTCGACGTACGCGGATCCGGCCGGGGAACTCCTCTCGGCCATGGGGATCGTTCCCACCGCTGACGGCGCCCGTTCACCATCCAGCGCCCCCCTTCACGTTCGGTCCCGGGCTCCTCGGCCCGGGACCGGTTCGTTCCCGCGCCGGCTACGCTCCGATGCGTGAACGGCGATGAGCGCCCGGCGCTCGGGGCGGGCGCGTTGCGGGCGCTCGCGGACCGGCACGGCATCCGGCCGAAACGCTCGCTCGGCCAGCACTTCCTGATCGATCCGAACCTGGCGCGGGCGATCGCGGCAGACGCGGGCGTTGGCCCCGGCGATCGCGTGGTCGAGATCGGGGCCGGGCTCGGTTCGCTCACGAGGGCGCTTGCAGAAACCGGCGCGGAGGTGCTAGCGGTCGAGGTCGATCCGGCCCTGATCCCGGCCCTCGAGGAGTCGGTATCGGGACACGAAAGGATCCGGGTGCTGCACGCGGACGCCGCTGATCCGGAATGGCAGGACATGCTCGGCGAGAGCGACTGGGTCCTCGCCGCGAACCTGCCGTACAACGTCGCGACGCACGTGGTGCTGAACACGCTGCGAGACGTTCCCCGAATACGCCGCCTGGTCGTGATGGTCCAACGGGAGGTGGGGGAACGGCTGGTCGCCGGTCCCGGCGAGCCGGCCTACGGGATCCCGAGCCTCCGGGTCGCCTATCGGGCGACGGCCGAGCAGGTGCGCCGGGTCCCTCCGCCCGTGTTCTGGCCCCGGCCGAAGGTGGATTCCGTGGTCGTGCGCCTGGTACGCCGGGACGAACCGTCCGTCGAGGTCGCCGAGGACCGCCTGTGGACGGTCGTCGACGCGGGGTTCGCTGAACGGAGGAAGACGATGCGCAACGCTCTTCGGCGGCTGGGGGTCGACGGCGGCGACGCGGACGACCTCCTCCGTGCCGCGGGGGTCCACCCGTCGGCCCGCGCCGAGACGCTGTCGCTGGAGGCGTTCGCACGGGTCGCGGGATCGCTACCGGCGACGGCGGGCCGGGGCCGCCGGGGGGTCCCGATGCCGCCTCCGGCGCCGACGCCATGACCTCGCTCCGGATGCAGGCGCACGCCAAGGTGAACGTCTTCCTGCGGGTGCTCGGCCGCCGGGACGACGGCTACCACGACGTCGAGACCCTCCTGCTCCCGATCTCCCTCGCCGACCAGGTGACCGTCGAGCCGGCGGGCGCGCTGACCCTGTCGATCACGGGCCCGATGGCGGACGGAGCTCCCTCGGACGACACGAACCTGGCGCTGCGTGCGGCTCGCGCGCTCGCCACCCAGGCCGCCGGCGCGGAACCACCGGGAGCGCACATCACGATCGAGAAGTGGATCCCGGTGGCCGCCGGCCTCGGCGGCGGCTCGGCGGATGCGGCCGCCACCCTCGTCCTCCTCGATCATCTGTGGTTCCTCGGTCTCGGCCGATCCGGCCTCCATCACCTCGGGGCGGCGCTCGGATCGGACGTCCCGGCGATGCTCCTCGGAGAGCCGGCGTACGCCGGTGGTCGAGGAGAGCTCGTCACGCCGGTGCTCGCCCAGTCGACCACGTGGGTCGTGAAGCCGTTCGCGTTCGGCGTGTCCTCGGCGGACGCCTACGGCTGGTGGGACGCGTCCGGGGCGACGGGCCCCGACCCGGGAGCCCTGATCGCCGCCGCCGAGTCGGGGAACGACGCCCTCGTGGGCAGCGCCCTGTCGAACGACCTCCAGGGACCCGTCGCGGCCCGCCATCCGGAGGTCAAGGAGACGATCGACGCCCTCCTGCGCGCCGGGGCGCTCGGCGCCGTGATGAGCGGCTCGGGGCCGACGGTCGCCGCCCTGTGTCCGTTCTCGAAGGCCGAGGACGTAGCGGATGCCGTTCCCGGCTCCCTGGTCGTGGACGCGCCGCCGACACGCCCGGTGCCTGCCAGAATCGACTCCGATCCCTCCGGGGTGGTCTAACGGCAAGACACGGGCCTTTGGAGCCTGGTATGGAGGTTCGACTCCTCCCCCCGGAACCGCTCACCCCCCGGAACCGCCTCTGTAGCCTCTGGCGATGCGCATCTTCTCTGGGATCAAGCCGACGGGCGACCCGACGCTCGGGAACTACAGCGGCGGCTTCCGCCAGTACGCTGCGACGCAAGAGCTCGGCGAGGCGTTCTTCTGCATCGTCGACCTGCATGCGATCACCGTGGAGCACGACCACCCCGAGGATCTCGGTCGGCGGACCTTGGATCTCGCGGCCATGCTTCTCGCGACCGGCATCGATCCGGAGCGCTCGACGTTGTTCGTACAGAGCCACGTTACGGCGCATGCACAGGCGGCGTGGCTACTCTCGGCTGTTGCCAGCTACGGGCAGCTGGGCCGGATGACCCAGTTCAAGGAGAAGGGCGGACAGCAGGGTTTCGTCAGCGCAGCATTGTTTGACTACCCGGTCCTGATGGCCGGCGACATCCTTCTCTACCGATCCACACACGTGCCGATCGGTGACGACCAGCGTCAGCACCTCGAGCTCGCACGCGACATCGCCGAACGCTTCAACGCGCGGTTCGGTGAGACGTTGGTCGTGCCCGACGCGATCTATCCAGAGACCGGTGCGCGGATCATGGATCTCCAGGACCCCGCCGGGAAGATGGGGAAGACCGGCTCAAGCGATCTCGGAACGGTGCGCATGCTCGACGAACCCGACGCGATCCGCAAGAAGTTCATATCGGCCGTCACGGACTCGGGGCACGACGTTGTGTACGAGCGGGAGACAAAGCCCGGGATCGCCAACCTGCTCGAGATCCTCGAGGTGTCCACGGGCGAGCCGACCTCGTCGATCGAGAACCGCTACCGCGACATCGGGTACGGCGACTTCAAGAAGGAGGTTGCCAGAGCGGTCGTGGCACTGCTCGACCCTATCCGCACGCGGTACGAGCGGCTCCGTTCGGACGAAACCGGGATCCTCCAGGTGCTCGCGCGGGGCGCCGAGCGCGCGCGTCAGGCATCGACGCCTGTGCTCGAAGCTATGTACGAGCGTATGGGGTTCCTCCGGGTTCCTGGATGAGGATCACGTGCCAGACCCGACCCAGTGATGTCGGCTCAACGGTTGCTTCCCCTCTCCTGATCCGTGACGCGGCGTACGAGGGCATGGCGAAGGAGACGAGGGCGGAGCTGCACCAGCGTTTCGCGGGCTGGCTCGAAGCGACGACGCCCGAGCGGCTGGCGGAGGTGCAGGGGATCGTCGGGTATCACCTGGAGCGATCGTCCGGTACCGGGAGGAGCTGGGGAGCCCGATCTCCGACGTCGCCCGCGAGGCGGCACGGCATCTCGGGGAGGCCGGCAAGCGCGCGCTGGCTCGCGCGGACATGCCGGCGGCGACCAACCTTCTCGGCCGAGCGCTCGCGCTCCTTGCCCCCGACGATCGACTTCGGGCTCCGCTGACGATCGACCTGGTCGACGCGCTCCGCGAGCAGGGCGAGTTCGAACGTGTCGCGCAGTCGCCGATGACGGGGCGGCGATGGCCCGTGGGATCGGCGATCGGGGCCTCGAGCTGAGATCCGAGCTTCGGCGCGTGTATCTGAAACTCATGGGCGACCCGAAGAACTACCGATTGCGCGACAACATCGCGGCGTCCACGGCGATCGCCGCCGATGCGGAGGTCCTCGGTGATCCCGTGACGGAGGGTGAGGCGCTGCTCCGCGCCGGCCGGCTCCTCGGCGACGTCGGGCAGACCTCCGAAGGGGCGCTGACCGTCGCTCGGGCGAGGGAGTGCTCGATCGGGCGGGGATCGCGTCCGCGGAGATGGCGTTCGTCACGGCCTTGACGTTCTCGTGGCAGGGGCCGAACCACGTGTCCGAAGACATCGAGCGGGCCGAGCGCGCGCTCTCGGCTGCCGACGAGACCTCGCCCATCGCAGCCTTCAACCTGGTCGGCCTGGCCGTCGATCGCGCGATGATCGGCGACATCGAGCAGGCGCGATCGGATATCGAACGCGGAGCCTCGATCCTGCGCGAGCTCGGGATGACGCTCGACCTCGCAGCGGCCGCGGGCTGTCGAGCGCGATCGTCGAGATGATGGCCGGTGACTACGCGGCCGCGGAGAGGGCGATCCGTCCCGCCTACGAGACGCTCGCGGCGATGGGTGAGAAGGCCCGTTCGTCGAGCCGGGTCGCGATCCTCGCCGGGATCGTCTATGAGCTGGGGCGGTACGACGAAGCGATGGACCTCGCCGAGGAGGCGGAATCCGTCTCTGCCCTCGACGACATCGAGCCCTAGATCTGGCTCCGAGGCGTCCGTGCCAAGGTGCTCGCGCGCCGCCGCCGGTTCGAGGCCGCGGAGCGCGAGGGCCGGGAGAACGTGGCGCTCGCGGAGGAGACCGACTGGCCCGGGTACACGGGCATGGCCTGGTTCGACCTGGTGATCCTCCATCTCGCCGGGCGGAACGAGGAGGCAGCAGAGGCCGCGAGGAGATCCGAGGAGTTCCTGGCCCGGAAGGGGAGCGTGGTGATGCTCGGCCGGGCCACAGCGCTCCGCGAGCAGCTCGAAGCTGCTCGATGACCACGTGCGTCGTGATCTTCCGGGGACCCGTCTTCTGAACGGGGTCACGCGGCGCGAGCGTATGGGACCATGGCGCGGCCTTCCAACGCCCCCGACGAACACGAGGCCGAAGGACACACGTGGGCACGACACCCAAGCGAACCCCCCGATCGCTCGCCGCGGTGGTGCTGGCCGCCGGCAGGGGGAAGCGACTGCGATCGGGCATCCCGAAGGTCCTGCATCCGGTCTGCGGCCGCCCCTTGTTGTGGCACACCCTCCAGCTCGTCGCGGCTGCGAAGCCCGCGCGGATCGTGATCGTCGTCGGCCACGGCGCGGACGACGTCCGCGACGCCGTGCGATCGTGGAACATCGGGCCTGCGCCCGTCTTCGTCGAGCAGTCGGAGCAGCTCGGCACCGGCCACGCCGTCCGGCTCGCCGAGGACGCGGTCGGCAAGGTGGCCGACGTCCTCGTCGCGAACGGCGATTTCGACCCCATCGGCCTCGTCGACCTCCGGAAGCTGCTGTCCTCCCATCGGCGGACCGGCGCCGCCGTCACCCTCGGCTCCACGACGCTCGACGAGCCGGGCGGCTACGGGCGGGTGGTCCGCGGTGATCGGCGCGTCGTCGACGTGATCGAGGGCCGGGAGGCATCGCCGGCCGTCCGGAAGATCCATGAGGTGGCGACGAACTGGATCGTCTTCCGGCGCGACCTCCTCTTCGCGACGCTGCCGCTCCTGGACCGAGACAACCGCCAGCGCGAGTACTACCTGAACCGGGCGATCTCGATCCTGCTCGAGAAGGGCGAGCGGGTCGACGCGGTCGTCTGCGACACCGGCGGGATCCTCGGCGCGAACACGCGGTCGGACCTCGCCCGCCTCGAGGCGCTGATCCGGTACCGCACCAACGAGGGGCACCTGGCCGCGGGCGTCCGCCTGATCGACCCGGCCGCCACCTACATCGATGTCGACGTCCGCATCGGGAAGGACACGGTCGTCTCCCCGAACACGTTCCTGGAGACCGGGGTCCGCATCGGCGCCGGGTGCTCGATCGGCCCCTCCACCTCGATCTCGCGCTCGCGGATCGGCGACCGCTCGGTGGTGTGGTTCTCGGTCCTCGAGGACGCCTCGGTCGGCAAGGACTGCGAGGTCGGTCCGTTCGCCCGCCTGCGGCCCGGCGCGATCCTGCAGGATGGCTCGCTCGTCGGGAACTTCGTCGAGGTCAAGGGAGCGCGGATCGGGAAGGGCTCGAAGGCGAAGCACCTCGCCTACCTGGGGGATGCGGAGCTCGGCCCGGGCGTGAACATCGGGGCGGGCACCGTCGTCGTGAACTACGACGGGTACGAGAAGCACCGCACCGTGATCGGGGCCGGGGCGCGGATCGGGTCGGATACGATGCTCGTGGCGCCGCTGAAGCTCGGCAAGGGCGCCGTCACGGGGGCCGGATCGGTGATCACGAAGGACGTCCCGGCGGGCGCGCTCGCGGTCGAGCGATCCGACCAGAAGAACGTGAAGGGCTACCGGAAACGATCCGACGCCCGGCACCGGTCGAAGGGCGAGCACTAGGGGGGCGACCGTGGAGATCATCACCAAGAAGCGGATGATGCTGTTCTCCGGCACGATCCATCCGGCGCTGGGGAGCGAGATCGCGGAGTGTCTCGGCATCCCGGTCAGCCGCAGCGAACTGCGCAGGTTCGCGTCGGGGGAGATCTACTTCCGGGCCGAGGAGAGCGTCCGGGGGGCCGACGTCTTCGTCGTGCAGTCGCACTACGAACCGGTGAACGAAGCGCTGATGGAGCAGCTGATCATGCTCGACGCGATGAAGCGGGCGTCGGCGAAGAGGATCAACGCCGTGATCCCGTTCTACGGCTACTCCCGGCAGGATCACAAGGCGCTGTCTCGCGAACCCATCAGCGCCAAGCTCGTGGCCGATCTCCTGTCCACGGCCGGGGCGGACCGGGTGATCTCCGTGGACCTCCACTCGGGTCAGATCCAGGGCTATTTCGATTTCCCCTTCGACCACCTCACGGCGCTTCCGATCCTGTCGGACCACTTCAAGGACGAGATCGGGCTCGCGGGCGACGACCTCGTCGTGGTGGCGCCCGACGCCGGCCGGATCAAGACCTCGGAGAAGCTCCGCGAGTACCTGCACGCGGACCTCGCGTTCCTGTACAAGCGGCGCTCGCGCAAGGAGGCGCACAAGATCGAGGAGATGGCGGTCGTCGGTGAGGTGCAGGGTCGGCCGTGCGTGATCGTCGACGACATGATCGACACCGCGGCCACGATCTCGAAGGGCGTCCAGGTGCTCGCGGAGATGGGCGCCGGTCCGATCTATGTGGGCGCGACCCATGGACTTTTCAGCGGCAAGGCGCGCCAGCTCCTCGAGGAAGCCCCGATCGAACAGGTCGTCGTGACGAACACCGTGCCGATCCCGGAGGAGCGGACGTTCGACAAGTTGAAGGTGCTCTCGATCGCCCCGCTGATCGCGAACGGTCTCCGGGCGGTCTTCGAGGACGCCTCGGTCTCCGAGATCTTCGGCGGCGACAACCAGGTCTAGGGCTACGGCCAGCTGACATCACCCTGGAGAGAGTTGCCGTCGAGCCAGTACGAGCCGGTTCCAGCTCCGGGCAGCTCCAACACCCACAGTCGACCTTTCCCCCCGCTCACGGTCGAGCCCGGAAACCACCGCCCTTGCCACGTGCGCCCGCCTGCGACGATGGACACACTGCCCTCGTCGTCGGTCGTGAGAACGAGGACAAGTGCGTCATTCTGCGCTCGGTCCCCGTTGAACAAGGGGAACGCTCTCGCTTCTGCGAGCCCGAAGGGACGCCCTTCGAATACCTGACGTCCATCGATGGTCAGCCGATAACCGTCCAAGTAGTGGAGGACGTCGATCCTCCAATCGGCACCCTGGAACGAGCCGCGCGCCGTGACGAATCCAGCTTCGTTCGTCCATGGATACTCGTGCGAGGCGGCTGTGGCGGAGTCCCACCCCATCCCTTCCTCGAACAGCACCCGCCCCGTGGTATCGAGATACTCGAAGATGCCCGATCCCTCGGGGGGCAACGCCAGCACGCACACCTTCCGATCGGGCCCGGTCCAGCCGTGCGGGCCCATCCGGCACTCGAACTGCGTCGGCGGGCTCGTCCCGTCGTCGCTCGTGAACCGGATCTCGCTGACCTCGGGAGGGACGGAACCCGCAAGGAGATAGAACTCTGGCGAGAGAGTGCCCTCGAAGAAGGGCGATTCACCGCCGAGGGTCGTGTGGATCGGATCGGGACAGAAGTGTCCGGGAGGGCCATCGATCCTTACCGCGATGCATGCGCTCTCGTCACCGGTGAACGCCCCGCTGAACACCACACTCCAACTCTTGCCCGCTACGGACCCCATGATCTCGACGATCTCACCGCGCGGCTCGGCGACGGGCGGCGGTTCGCTCGCAGGGTCCTCGAGTCCCAGCGCGACGACGTCTCCCTCGATTCCGGCGGTTCCTTCGATGAAGAAGAGGTCGAGATCGAGGGCAAGCGTCGGTGGCAACGGGAGGATCGTCCCCGGGATCGGCTCGCGCTCGTCGGTTGGCCGGAACAGCACGCCCGTCGCGCCCTTCCCGACCGCGCCGAAGATCACGAGGCCGGCGGCCCGGTCCGGGTCGGCCGCGAGGCGGCAGCACCACGTGACCGGTTCGGTGCCAAGCGAGACGTCGAGGCGTCCCGAGGTCCCGGCAACGACCAGCGTGAGCTCGACGTCCCGACCCGAACGCAGCTCGAGTCGCCAGGGGCCCGCCGGATCAGCTATGCCGCCAGCGATCACGTAGGCGGGCGTGACCTCGTCGGGCGGCGGGGCCGGCTCCCAGGTGTCGTCGGCGGACATCGTCTCCCACGCCTCCTCGAGGACCGCGCGGTCCGAGGCGCCGGCGGCGGAGCCAACGCCGATCCAGGCGAAGAACGGTTCTTCGCCCACCATGAAGGTGACGTACCGACCGGGTCCGCAGGGACCGTCCCCCTCCAGCCCGAGGTCCATGCCGGTCGAGAACGCCGGGATCGAGGGATCGAGAGCGCCGAAGATCGCGCGCTCGTAGTCGAGCCCCACGTACAGGACCGCGGCATCGGCTGGAAGATCGGCTCCGCACGCGATCGTCGACAGGCCCAGGTCGGCGGTGGAGAGCTGGAACATCGGCAGGCCGAAGGGCGGCGGATCGAGCCGCTCTGTCGTCTCGGTGCCCGCCTCGCAGACCTCGTTCCCGTCGGGGCCGACGGTGCACGTCCCCAAGCTCCCCGCCGAGCCCACGGCGATCCGCATCGACAGTGGCCACTGGTTCACGAGGAACGTGTCCGAGGAGCTCGTGATGGTGAACGCCTCGATCGTCGCGGTCCGTTCGAAGACCTCGTACTCACCGGTTCGGAACGCGTCCGGACCTCCACCGAGGAGCCGTTGCAGCCCCGCGACCGATCCCACGATCAGGACGAGCGCCACCGCCGCGGACCCGAGGACCGTTCCCACCTGGTGGAGCCTGCCGCGCCGCAGCACCCGCGGCGGTGCGGAAGCGGGCAGGCTCGGTGTGGCGAGCGGCGCCTCGGCGGCCTTGTCGCGGAGCAGGTCGCGGAGCTCGTTCTCGTAGTCCGACCTCATCCGTCCTCACCCCTGATCCCTTCACGGAGCGCCGCCATCGCGCGGCCGTCAGCGACTTCACGGCGGCGACCGAGCACCGCAGCGCCTCGGCCGTCTCCCGTTCCGACAGGTCCTCGTAGTAGCGGAGCACCAGCACGGCTCGTTGACGCGGGTGCAGCGTCCCCAGCCGGCGCCACATGTCCTCGCGCCCGGCGACGTCCGGCATGGCGGACGTGCGCGGCCCGAGGTCTGTGTGGGTCGACAGGAACGTGCGCTCGACGCGGAGCCGGCGCAGCCTCGACGTGTGGAGGTTCACGATCGTGCGTCGCAGGTACGCGTCGAACGCCTCGTGAGCCCGCAGGTGGCCGAACCGTCCGACGCATCGCACGAACGCGTCGTGCACGAGATCCTCTGCCTGCGAGCGGTCGCCGGTCAGGAGGAAGGCGAGCCGGTTGGCCGAGGGGACGTGGCGGACGTAGAGATCCGCCAGCTCGCCCTTCGGCTCGGTCACCGCCGTTCCCTCTCTCAACCCGGCCCGTACGAGTGTTCGCGCCATACCTCCAGGACGCACGAGGCGGCCGGAAGGTATCGCTCGATGCCGCTCAGTCTGCGTCCTCGGTCTCCGGCCAGCGGTAGATGCCGGTCGGCGCATCGCCGCTGGTACGATGACCGGCCGCAGCGAACCCTTCGGATAGGACCCCTGACCTGCCATGGAAGCCACCCTTCGAGCCGAACCCCGCACCGAGACCGGCAAGGGCCCCGCGCATCGCCTCCGCGCCACGGGGCGCGTTCCGGCCGTCCTCTACGGAGCCGGCGTCGATCCCACACCGATCCATGTGAGCGCCCTCGACCTGCTGCACGTCTTCCACGCGATGGGCCAGGCGAGCGTCCTCGTCGACCTGAAGCTCGACGGTCAGGAGCACCTGACGATCGCGCGGGAGATCCAGCGGGACCTGATCCACAACCGCTTCATCCACGTCGACTTCATGGCCGTCCGGCGCGACGAGAAGATCACGGTGAACATCGAGCTCCACGAGGTCGGCGACTCCGTCGGGGTGCACGCCGGCGGCGTGATCGAGCATCACCTCCGCGAGGTCGAGGTCGAGTGCCTGCCGGCCGACGTGCCGCAGCGGATCGAGTTCGACATCACGCGCCTCGCGATCGGCGACGCGGTCCGGGTCGGGGACCTCGTGCCGCCCGACGGCGTCGAGTTCCTCACCGATCCCGACACCATGGTGCTCGCCGTCGTCGAGCCCGCGGTCATGGACACGGAGCTGGACCTCGCGGTCGCCGGCGAGGAGGCTCCCGAGGAAGCCGCCGAGGTCGCCGCGGAGGAGGCCGCCGAGGGCGAGGGCGAGGGAGCAGAGGGCGAGGGCGAGGGAGCAGAGGGCGAAGGCGCCGCCGAAGGCGAAAGCGCCGCCGAGGGCGAAGGCGGCGAGGCGCCCTCCGAGGGGGACGGCGAGAGCTAGCCGATGGCCTGGCTCGTCGCCGGCCTCGGGAACCCCGACGACCGCTACGTGCGGACCCGTCACAACCTCGGCCGGATGGTCGTCGACGAGCTGGCCCGAGAGGCCGGCGAGCGGTTCCGGAAGGTGCGCTTCCTGCCGGCCGAGTCCGCGGAGATCCGGGTCGGGGAGGAGCGCGTGATCCTCGCGCGCTCCACGCGGTACATGAACGAGGCGGGCACCTCGTACGCGTCGCTGGCCAAGAAGCTCGGCGTGGACCCCGACCACCTGGTCGCCGTGCACGACGAGCTGGACATCCCGGCGGGCACTATCCGGCTCAAGGCCGGGGGCGGGAACAGCGGTCACAACGGGCTGCGCTCGCTCGACCAAGCCCTGCGAGGTCCCGACTACCTCCGGGTGCGGGTGGGGATCGGCCGGCCGCCCGGCCGGCAGGATCCCGCGGACTTCGTGCTCCAGCCCGTCGGGGCTCGGGAGGAGGCTGACCTCGCGATCCTCGTGAGCCACGCGGCCGACGCCACGCGGGGGCTGATCGCCGACGGACTGGAACGCACCCAGGATCGCTTCAACCGGACCGCGCCGGGCCCCTGAGGGAAACGGGGGAGCTTCCGCCCTTCAGGTCCTGTGACCTGCGCCGATACACATTCCATGGCTCGACATCCCCCCGTGCCGCGAGGCCTTCTTCGTTGCCGCCTCTTCATGGTTCGCGCCGTCCGTGGGGGCCTGAGCGTGAGAAGCGAGGCCGCCGGTGGCGATCGCTGAAAAGACCGTTCCGCCTCGGGTCGCGGCGACCGGCCGGCGCTACGTCGTCCGGGCGTACGAGCTGCTGGTGGCGATCCCCCTCATCGCCTACCTGGGATTCGAGTCCTGGCGCGTGCCGATCGCGTTCGTGGACTGGAAGCTGCTGGTCTGGGCGGGTGCGATCGCGCTCGTGCACCTCATGCCCCTGCCGCGGCGGATGCCGTTCCCGTTCAGCCTGAGCTTCCCCCTGGAGCTGTCGGTCGCGCTCCTCTACCCGCCGCACGTCGCGGCCGTGATCGTCCTCGTGGCGTCCCTCGATCAGGAGGAGCTGCGGCGTGAGCATCCGCCGCTCACTGCCCTCTTCCGGCGCGCGCAGCTCGCCCTGACGGTGCTCGCCCAGAGCACCTTCTTCCACGGCCTCACCGAGCTCGACGACCGGTGGTTCGTCGTGGGCGCCACCGTGATCGTCTCGGCGCTCGTCGGGTACGCGATCAGCACGATGGTCGTCGCGGAGTGGCAGACGCTCCGGTTCCGCTACCGCCTCGATCACGTCCTGCGCGCGATGCACGAAGGCGTCGTCGCGGAGTTCCTGCTCTCGTACCTGGGCCTCGCGCTGTTCAGCCTGCTCGTCGCGAAGACGACGCAGTCGGTCGGCCTGTGGGCGATCGTCGTGTTCATCGCGCCGCTCGCCTTCGCGTGGCAGATGCTGCACCGGACGCGATCGCTGGAGGTCGCGACGGAGGAGCTCGCCCGCCGGCAAGCGGAGAACGAGCACCAGGCCCTGCACGATCACCTGACCGGACTGCCGAACCGCCTCTTCTTCCAGCGGAGCCTGGCCCTCGCGATCGGTGAGGCGCAGCGGGACGGGGGGAAGGTCGGGGTGCTGCTGATGGACCTCGACCACTTCAAGGAGATCAACGACGCCCTGGGTCATCACTTCGGGGACAAGCTCCTGTGTGCGATCGGCCCACGGATCTCCGAGTCGCTTCGCGAGGGCGACCTGATGGCGAGGCTCGGTGGCGACGAGTTCGGGGTCCTCCTGCGGGACCTCCCGGACGACGAGACGGCCACGGTCCTCGGCGGACGGCTGACCGACGGGATCCGCCGCCCGATCCGCGTCGAAGAGCTCGACCTCGACGTCTCCGGCAGCCTCGGGATCGCGCTCTACCCGACCCACGCCGAGGACCCGGACATGCTCCTGCGTCACGCCGACGTCGCGATGTACGCGGCGAAGGAGTCCGGGCTCGGCGTCGAGGTCTACGACGAGGTGATCGACCGGTACAAGCCGGAGCTGCTGACGCTCGTGACCCAGGTCCGCCCGGCGATCGACGACGATCAGTTCCGCATGTACCTCCAGCCGAAGGTCCGTCTGTCGGATGGTCGGGTCGCCGGTGCCGAGGCCCTGATCCGGTGGGAGCACCCCGCCCTCGGCCGGCTATCGCCCGCGGACTTCATCCCGATGGTCGAGAAGACGGTGCTCCTGAAGCCGCTGACCTACTGGGCGATCGAAGACGTGGTGCGGACCCTCCGCTCCTGGGGGGACTACGACGTCCGCATCCCCGTGGCGGTGAATCTCTCGCCACGGAGCCTGCTCGACCAGGAGCTGCCCGATCTCGTGGGCGGTCTGCTCGAGCGGTTCGACGTGCCCGCGTCGCTCCTGCGGCTGGAGCTCACCGAGAGCTTCCTGGTCGCCGACTCGGGTCGTTCCGACGCGGTGCTGAACCGGCTCGCGCGCCTCGGGATCGGCCTGTCGATCGACGACTTCGGCACCGGGTTCTCCTCGCTCTCCTATCTGAAGCGCCTCCCCATCGAGGAGCTCAAGATCGACCGGTCGTTCGTCTCGCACATGATGGACCGGGTCGAGGACTTCACGATCGTCCGAGCGACCGTCGAGCTGGGTCGCAACCTCGGCCTCCGGGTCGTCGCGGAAGGCGTGCAGGATCGGGAGACGTTCGACCGGCTCGGCGACTTCGGATGTGACGAGGCGCAGGGCTACTACATCGCCAAGCCGCTCGAGCCGGCGTCGTTCTGGCGATGGTTGTCGGCGCGCGAGGCGGAGTTCGACGTCACGCCTCGCGCCGAGGCCGCCCCCGCGGCCGACGGCCCGAGTGGAAGGCTCCGCGCCGTCTAGAATCGTTCCTCCGATGCCCCGTCGCCACGCGACCGGGGCTGTTCGCGTTGTGCGGAGGAGGTTCGGATGTCGCTCCGAGAGGTGCTCGATGCGCTGGTCGGCTCGCCCTCGTTCGAGCGGCTGCTCTTGGAGCGTGCTCGTCCGATCGTGGCCAGGGTCGACGCCGGGCAGGACGGTTTCCTGGCGGCGCTGGCGACCGCGTTGGACGCACCGCTCATGGTGGTCACGCCGGGCCCTCGGGAGGCCGAGGAGCTCGCGCCCGGGATCGGCTCCTACCTGGGGGACGATCGGGTCGCCCTCCTGCCGGCCTGGGACGCGCTCCCGTACGAGGGGATGGATCCGGCGCCCGAGGTGGCCGCACGCCGGGCCGACGCCGTCCGGCGCCTGCGCACTGCCGAGGGCCCGTTCGTCGTCCTCGCTCCGTACCTCGCGGCGATGCAAGCGATGCCGCCGGGCCTGGGCACGGTGCCCGCGCTCCAGCTCGCGGCGGGCGTCGAGCTCGCACCCGACCTGCTCGCGGAGCGGCTCTCGGAGCAGGGGTACGTCCGCGTCGACGTCGTCGAGCACCGCGGGGAGTTCGCCGTGCGGGGAGGCGTCGTCGACGTGTTCCCCGGCATCGCCCGGCGGCCCGTGCGGCTCGAGTACTGGGGCGACGAGATCGAGCGGCTCCGGGAGTTCTCCCCCTCGACGCAGCTCTCGACGAAGCAGCTGGGGGCGATCGAGGTCGCGCCGGTCCGCGAGCTGCTGCCCGACGACGAGCTGCGCGAGCTCGCGCAGCGGCGCGCGCCGGGTCTGCCCGACCGGTTCCGCGACGGGCTGCAGCGGCTCGCCGACGGGCTCCGCTTCGAAGGGTCGGACACGCTCGCCCCGTTCCTGTTCGATCGGATGCCGACGCCGGGCGAGCTCCTTCCGCCCGGGAGCTGGGTCGCGGTGACCCACGCCCAGCGGACGTTCCAGCGCGCCGCGCAGACGCTCGCGGAGGGCGATGCCCTCGCGGACGCGATCGAGTGGCCGGGGCCGAAGCTCCTGTCGCCGCTCGAGGACGCGATCGGGAGCCACGTCCGGCTGCACCTGACCGAGTTCACCGAGGGACTCGACCTCGGCATCCGCGGGTGGGGCACGGCGGAGGGCAACCCGATCGAGCTCGCGCGCCGCCTCGAACGGGCCGCCGCCGACGGCACCAGGGTCGTGCTCGTCGGTCGCGGCCACGGTTCCTTGCAGCGGGCCGCCGAGGTCGTGGGCGACCTGGCGGCCGAGCGCGTCGAGGCCCCGCTCGCGGCCGGCTTCCTGTTCGAGGCCGGGCGTCTCGCCGTCGTCACGGAGGAGGACCTCTTCGGATCGCGACGGCACACGCGCGCCGCCCCGCGGTTCGCCACGCGGCCCTCGAGCTCGGTCGCCGACGAGCTCGAGGCCGGCGGCTTCGTCGTGCACCGGACCCACGGCGTCGGGCGGTACGGCGGCGTCGTCCACCGGGAGCTCGCCGGCGCCGAACGCGACTACCTCCTCCTGGAGTACGCCGGCAACGACAGGCTGTACGTGCCGACGGATCAGGTCGGCATGGTGGCGAGGTACCTGGGCGGCGACGCCCCGCGTCTCCATCGGCTCGGCGGAACGGACTGGGCGAGGGCCACCGCCAGGGTCAAGCGTGCGGTCCGGGACATGGCCGGAGAGCTCGTGCGGCTCTACAGCGCGCGCATGGCGGTCCCGGGGCACCCGTTCGGACCGGACACGCCCTGGCAGCGGGAGCTCGAAGACGCGTTCCCGCATGAGGAGACGCAGGACCAGGTGGCCGCCATCGACGAGGTCAAGGCCGACATGGAGCGGCCCGTGCCGATGGACCGGCTGATCTGCGGCGACGTCGGGTTCGGCAAGACGGAGATCGCCATCCGCGCTGCGTTCAAGGCGGTGATGGAGGGCAAGCAGGTCGCCGTCCTGGTCCCGACCACGCTGCTCGCGGAGCAACACTTCGTCACGTTCGGCGAACGCTTCGCCCCGTACCCCGTGAAGGTCGCGATGCTCTCCCGCTTCCTGTCGCCGGCCGAGCAACGGACGGTGGTCGCGGACGTGGCGGCGGGCCGGGTCGACGTCGTGATCGGGACGCACCGCCTCCTCGGTGCGGATGTCTCGTTCCGGGACCTCGGACTGCTGGTGGTCGACGAGGAGCAGCGATTCGGCGTCGCGCACAAGGAACGGCTGAAGCGGTTCCGCGCGCACGTCGACGTGCTCACGATGACCGCCACGCCGATCCCGCGAACCCTCGAGATGGCCCTCACCGGGATCCGGCAGATGTCGACGGTCGACACGCCGCCCGAGGACCGGCAGCCGGTCCTCACCTACGTCGGCAGCTACGACGAGGGGCTCGCGCTCGGCGCCGTCCGGCGCGAGCTGCTCCGCGAAGGTCAGGTGTTCTGGGTCCACAACCGCGTCGCGACGATCGACCGGCAGGCCTCGTGGGTCCAGCGCGAGATGCCGGAGGCGCGAGTCGTCGTGGCCCACGGGCAGATGGACGAGGACGCGCTCGAGAAGCAGATGGTCCGTTTCTGGGATCACGACGCGGACATCCTGGTGTGCACCACGATCATCGAGTCGGGCCTGGACGTCCCGAGCGCGAACACGTTGATCGTGGATCGCGCCGATGCGATGGGGCTCGCCCAGCTGTACCAGCTCCGGGGGCGCGTGGGCCGGAGCAGCGAGCGCGCGTTCGCGTACTTCTTCTTCCCGCCCGCCCGCCAACTGACGGAGGAGGCGCACGAGCGTCTGGCGACGATCTCGACCCACCAGGCGCTCGGGTCCGGATTCCGGATCGCGCTCCGCGATCTCGAGATCCGCGGCGCGGGCAACCTGCTCGGTGCCGAGCAGCACGGGCACATCGCGGCCGTGGGATTCGACACCTATTGCCGGATCCTGCAGCAGTCCGTCGCGGAGCTGCAAGGCAAGCCGATCGTCCAGGAGCAGGAGCTCCGGATCGACCTCCCCGTCCGCGCGTTCGTGCCGCCGGGATGGGTGGCGCAGGAGTCCCTTCGCCTCGAGCTCTACCGACGCATCTCGCTCGCGGCGGAGCACGGAACGCTCGAGGAGATCCGGACGGAGACGATCGACCGCTACGGTGCGCTCCCGACGGAGGTCGACACGCTGTTCGCGATCGCGTCCCTCCGGGTGACCTGCCGAGGGCTCGGGATCGAGGAGGTCTCGACGTACCGCGACCAGGTGCGGATCCGGCCCGTCGAGCTCTCGGAGGCGGCGCGTCTCGACCTCGCCGGGCGGGTGCCGGGGGCGACGTACCACGCGGCGAAGCGAACGCTCAACCTGACGCCCGATCGGATCCCGAGCACCGACCTGCCGGCCTGGGTCGGGTCCCGCCTGCACGAGGCCTTGGGAGAGCTCGTGAGCCTCGGCGACGAAGCGCGCCGGTAGACTGCAGCGACCGATGCCCCTTCCTCGTCTCGTTCGCCTGCTCATCCTCGCGTCCCTCGCCCTGCTCGTCGCCGCGTGCGGCGCCGGCAAGCCGGAGGTCGCTCGGGTGGGCGAGCAGGACGTCGGCGAGGCCGAGCTCCGCCACGCCGTCGCCCTGCAGCGCCTCCTCGCGGACCTCCAGGGAGCGCCCTGCGGCGGCCAGCCCGTCGCGGGGGAGCGCGAGGGCGCGGCGTGCGACCGGATCGCGCTCTCGGCCGAGCTGCTCTGGCTCGCAGTGGCCGGCTACGCGGAGACGAACGACATCGCGGCCGACGACGCGGAGGCGGAGGAAGCCGTCGCGCAGCTCGAGACCCAGGTCGGCGCCGAGGAGCTGCAGCAGGCGCTGGGGACCCATGACCTGACCCGGGAGGACCTCCTCGAGCTCGGCCGGAGGATCTTGACGCTCCGCGCCGTGCGGACCGCGATCGCCGAGGAGCGTGTGGGCTCGGACGACCTCCGCGTCCAGTACGAGGAGCGCGTGCTCGACTTCACGACCGTCCAGGCGAACCATATCCTCGTCGCGTCGGAGGCCGAGGCCGAGAGCGTCTATCGACGCGTCCGGGATGCGACGGAGGCGCAGTTCATCGCGCTGGCGCGGAAGGTCTCGACCGAGCCCGGCGCCGACGAGGGGGGCGGGCAGCTCGGCAGCGCTCCCGCGGCGCAGTACGCCCCCGAGTTCGCGAACGCGGTCGTGGCGCTCGAGCCAGGTGAGGTCTCCCGGCCGGTGCAGACGCAGTTCGGCTGGCACGTGATCTACCTGGTCGACAAGCAGGTCACGCCGTACGAGGAGGCGAAGACCGGCCTCCTCGGAGCCGTGGCCGACCAGGAGTTCAGCGGATGGCTCGAGGACCGGGCGGCCGCGCTCGGCGTCGAGGTGGATCCGCGCTACGGACGCTTCTCGCCCGAGACCTTCTCGGTGCAGCCGACCCGGAGCACGGACCCGTCCGCCGACGCCGGCCGGGGCAGCAGCGTCTCGCCGGCGCCGTGACCGGCGACCGTCCGGATCCGGCGTCGCACGTCCCCTCCGGCCCCGTCCCTTCGTCCGAGCACGGCCGGCGACTCCTCGATCTCGTGAAGGTGATGGCGCGCCTGCGGGGGCCCGGCGGGTGCCCGTGGGATCGCGAGCAGACGCACGAGACGCTCGCGCGCCACCTCCTGGAGGAAGCGCACGAGCTGCTCGAGGCGATCGACGCGGACGACTCCGAAGCGATCCGCGACGAGCTCGGCGATCTTCTCTTGCAGGTGGTGTTCCACGCGCAGATGGCGTCGGACGAGGGGCGGTGGGACGTCGACGACGTCGCGCGCCGGCTCGTCGAGAAGCTCGTGCACCGCCATCCACACGTCTTCGGTGACGTCGTGGTCTCGGGAGCCGACGAGGTCCTCACCAACTGGGAGCAGTTGAAGGCGGAGGAGGGATCGGGCCCCCGACCCGGCGTGGACGACGCGATCCCCGTGACGTTGCCGGCGCTCGCCCGCGCGGCGAAGGTCCAGCGGCGGGCGGCCGGGTGGGGTGTCCAGTGGGCCAGCGCTGACGCGGCGCTCGCGTCGCTGCGCCTCGAGGTCGAGAGGCTCTCCGGCGCGACGGAGGCGACCGAGCGCGAGATCGGTGACGTCCTGTTCGCGGCGGTCGCGGTCGCGCGGATCCGCGGGGTCGACGCCGAGACGGCGCTCCGGCGCGCGACCCGCGGGTTCGCCGAACGGTACGAACGTCTCCGCGCCCACGCCGAGGAGCGAGGCCTCGACCTCGGCGCGATGCCCGAGGAGGAGCTCCACGCCTTGCTGCACGGTCGGGGTGGCGACGGCGTCGACGTTCAGGACCGGGCGTAGATCGCGAGCTGCCAGACGGCACGGACCCGGGAGACGTGGACCCGGCGGAACCCGGCGGCCGCGATCGTCCGGTCGACCGCGTCGAGGTCGTGGACGAACGCGCGGAAGCCACGGAACTTGCGATCGCGGAGACGGAACCATCGATTGGAGAACGCCACCGAGACGCGGTTGAACGTCCCCACGAGCCCGGCGTGGACCGGCGCGGTGTACGCGTAGAGGGCACCCGCGGCCCCGAGGGAGTTCGCCAGCAGCCGGTCCACCTTCGGGTAGCAGCACAGCACCCGGTTCAGCGCCACCACGTCGTGCGGCGCGAGCGGCGCGAGCGCCCCGTCTCCGACGGCGAACGATGCTCGATCCGCCAGCCCACGCTCGTCGGCCAGGGACCGGGCCTGCTCGATCGCGCCGCCGGAAAGGTCGATGCCACTGGCGCGCCCGGCGCCACGCTGCAGCGACGCGAGCGCGAGATCACCCGAGCCGCAGCCGACGTCGAGCACCGTTCGGTGCTCGAGGCCGTGCCGATCCAGGGCGTCGACCAGCCGGCCGGTGATCGGGGCCCCGACGCCCCGCTTGCGCGCCCGGGTCGCGCTGTGGACGGCCCACTCGTCGAAGCAGCACGGCTCCGGCTGCTCGTGGTCGCTCACGATCCCAGTGTGGGACGCATCCGGCCGTAGCGGCAACCGGCGGGCTGATGGGCGGCCGAGGCGTCGACGGAGGGCGGGAAATCCCTGTTCGGGGGCGTCGTGGCGTTAGCATCTTGAGCCCGATGTCCCTGATCGACGCCGTGCACGCCCGCGAGATCCTCGACTCCCGAGGCAACCCCACGATCGAGGTGGACGTATGGCTCGACGACGGTGCGCGCGGGCGCGCGGCCGTGCCCTCGGGAGCGTCGACCGGCGAGCACGAGGCGCTCGAGCTGCGGGACGGCGACGCAGGACGCTTCGGCGGGAAGGGCGTCCTGCGAGCGGTCGCGAACGTGCACGACACGATCGCTCCGGAGCTCGAGGGGATGGATGCGTTGGAGCAGCGAGCCGTCGACCGCGCGTTGCTCGCGCTCGACGGGTCCGACGACAAGTCGAACCTCGGCGCGAACGCGATCCTCGGCGTCTCCCTCGCCACCGCGAACGCGGCCGCCGACTCGCAGGGGCTGCCGCTCTGGCGGTGCCTCGGCGGCCCGAACGCCCATGTCCTTCCCACCCCGATGCTGAACGTGATCAACGGCGGCGCCCACGCCGACAACGAGCTGGAGCTGCAGGAGTTCATGCTGATGCCGATCGGCGCCTCATCGTTCTCCGAGGCGATCCGCTGGGGCACCGAGAGCTTCCACGCGCTGAAGGGGATCCTGCACGACAAGGGGCTCTCGACCGCGGTCGGCGACGAGGGCGGATTCGCGCCCCAGCTCGCCACGGGGGCGGAGGCGCTGGAGCTGCTCCTGCAGGCGATCGAGGCGGCGGGCTTCGAGCCCGGGGGCGAGGTCGCGCTCGCGATGGATCCGGCGGTATCCGAGCTCGCCACCGGGGACGGCCGCTACCGCCTCGAGGGCGCGGACCGGACGTCGGAGGACATGATCGAGTTCTGGTCCGGGCTCCTCGATCGCTTCCCGATCGTCTCGCTCGAGGACCCGCTGGGAGAAGACGACTGGCAGGGTTGGTCCAGGCTGGTGGACGCGGCCGGCGATCGGACGCAGCTCGTGGGAGACGACCTGTTCGTCACGAACGTGGAGCGGCTCGAACGCGGGATCCGCGAGCGCGGCGCGAACGCGATCCTGGTCAAGCCGAATCAGATCGGGACCCTCACGGAGACGCTCGACGCGATCGCGTTGGCGCAGCGCAGCCGGTTCGGCGTCGTCGTGTCGCACCGGAGCGGGGAGACCGAAGACACCACCATCGCCGATCTCGCGGTCGCGACGAACGCCGGACAGCTCAAGGCGGGCGCTCCGTCCCGCGGCGAGCGCACCGCGAAGTTCAACCAGCTCCTGCGCATCGAGGAGCAGCTGGGCGAGGACGCACGCTTCGCCGGCGCGGAGCTGCTCGGCGGAGGTGGCGGGTAGCTCGTGCGCTCGGCGGCCTCTTCCCCGGCCGTCGCGCCCGGCCGGAACCTGCGAGCCCGGAGCGCGACCCGACCCCGGCCGCGCCGCCGGGGCGCGCGGCTGACGGTCCGCGCCTCCGTCCTGATCACGCTCGTGGTCGGCGTGCTCCTGCTGTCGATCGCCCCCGCCCGGATGTACTTCGACCAGCAGGCCGCGCTCGCCGATCTCGAGCGGCAGGCCGCCGCCCTGACGCGGACGAACGAGACCCTCGCCGCGCGCGCCGACCAGCTTCGGGACGACGCCTTCCTCGAACGCCTCGCCCGGCAGTGCCTCGGGATGGTCAAGCCCGGCGAGATCGCGTTCGTCGTCGTGCCGAAGGAGGGCGCCCCGGCTCCGCCGCCCGAGTGCTGAGCTAGGCGGCGCCTCTCGGGTCGAACCTGACCTCGTTGGCCTCGGCGATCATCCGGTAGCCGATCCGCCGGTACAGGGCGTTCGACGTGGCGTTGTCGAGATCGGTGTACAGGAAGCAGAGGGAGCGGCCGGTCGCGAGCAGCCAGCGACTCTGGGCCGCGACCAGACCGGTGGCGTATCCGCGGCCTCGCAGTGCCGGGGGCGTGTACACGGGACCGATCCGGATCCCGTTCGGCGTGGACCCCCCGTACCCGGAGAGGGAGACAGGCTCGCCACGGTCCTCCCAGAACCACAGGCCGGAGTCCTCGGTGGGCTCGAGGCGCGCCTCCACGAAGCGGATCTGACGTCCCCGTTCGTCTCCTTCCGGAAGCGCTTCGTCGGCGAAGGCGAGGATCCACTCGATCACCAGCTCACGGTCCTCGGGCGTCACGGCGCGCGCGCTCCCAGGCGCGGCGGGCACGGGCAACACCTCGCGCAGCTCGTAGATGCCGTGGCGGAGGACCCGCGTGGCGTCCACGCCGTGCGCCGACGACCACGCGCCCACGAACGTCTCCAGCTCGGGGATCGCGGCGACCACGCCCGGCAGGTCTTGTCCTTCCTGGACCAGGCGATCGACGAGGGCGTCGAGCGCCGCATCCGTCGACGGTCGGGAGAGGACGAGGTTGAGCGGTGGCGTCCTGAGGGCCGCCGCGGTCACCTCCTCACCGTCCGACACGACCCAGAGGTCGAAGAGCTCGTAGAGATGGGGCTTCTGGACCAGCGTCGAGGCGATGCCGAGCAGGAGGTTGTGGCGCGCCTCGTCCTGCACGAGGTAGTCCGTGGCCGCTTCCCGGAAGGCCTCGGGGTCGTCGACGCGGCGTACCAGCATCGCGCGACGGTAGCGCAGCGGCGGAGCGGTGACCTGCGGGTTCGCGGCGGCGCCCATTGACGCCCCGCACGGCTTCGCTCACACTGGCGCCCAGTCGCGCGGGTTCCGCGCACCGAACGGTCGCGCCTCGCGGCGCGCAGGAAGAAAGGACAGCTCACATCGCAGAGATCGAGGTCGGCGCGGTGGTCGACGGCACCGTGGCCCGCATCACCCCGTACGGCGCGTTCCTCCAGCTCGAGGACGGACGGCTCGGGCTCGTCCACATCTCCGAGGTCGATCGCAACTACGTCAAGGACGTCCACGACCATCTCCGGGAGGGCGACGTCGTCCAGGCGAAGGTCGTCGCCATCAAGGAGGACGGCAAGATCGATCTCTCGATCAAGGCGTTGCAGGACCCGGCGCCGCCGCGTGCCCGTCGTGGCTCGGATCCCGAGTTCGAGCAGATGCTGAAGAAGTTCATGCGCCAGTCCGAAGAGCGACTGGTCGACTACAAGCGCGCGGTCGAGCACAAGCGCAAGTAGTCCGTGAGCGACGAGCTCCGGGCAGCAGACCTCGAGGCGGTCCGGGAGCAGCTCGGCCGCGATCCCACGACGCCGTTCTCCGTGGTCGCGCGCTGCAGCGCCGGCCACCCGCTCGTGATCCGGAACCGTCCCCTGGACGCTGCCGGCGACCCGTTCCCCACGATCTACTGGTTGTCGTGCCCGTCGGCTGTCACCGCCGTCTCCCGCCTGGAGTCCGAAGGATGGATCGCGCGACTTGGTGTGGATCCGGCGATCGCCGACGGCGTCGAGGCGGCGCATCGCGCCTACGCGGCCGAGCGCGGCGAGATGGTTGCCGGTGGGGAGGCGTGGGGCGGTGTCGGCGGGACCGGCCGCGGCATCAAGTGCCTGCACGCCCACTACGCGTACCACCTGGCAGGCGGCGACGACGTGATCGGGCGGTGGACCGCCGACCGGGTGGAGCCGATCCATGGCGACGAGCCGGGCGGGCGGGCGGCGGCGATCGATCAAGGCACGAACTCGACCCGGCTCCTCGTCCTGGAGCCGAGGGGTCCCGGCGAGGACCCGAGGGAGATCTGCCGGGACATGTCGATCACCAGGCTGGGGGAGGGCGTGGACGAGACGGGGACGCTCGACCCGGGAGCCGTCGAGCGGACGATCGCCGTCATCGAGCGATCGGTCGCGCGGGCCAGGGCGCTGCACGCCGAACGGATCCGGATCGCCGCCACGTCGGCGGTTCGTGACGCGGCCGACCGAGACACGTTCCTGGGGCAGGTGCGCGACCGCACGGGGGTGGATCCGGAGGTGATCGACGGCGAGCGAGAGGCCGGCCTCTCGTTCCTGGGGGGGACCCGCGGTCTCGATCGGGGCGACGGTCCCTTCCTCGTGATCGACGTCGGAGGCGGGTCCACCGAGTTCGTCCTCGGGCGCGAACCGGGGGTCGCGTCGCACGCGATCTCCGCACAGCTCGGGAGCGTCCGTCTCACCGAGCGCGTCCGTCCTTCCGATCCGCCGGCCGTCGACGATCTCCGCGCGTTCGCCGCCGAGGCCGGACGGGAGCTGGACCGCGTCGACGAAGCGGCCCCGGCGCGAGACGCGCGCACCCTCGTCGCGGTGGCCGGCACGGCGACCACGTTGCAGGCGTGCGCGGCCGGGCTGGACCGCTATGACCCCGACCTGATCCATCGCTCGACACTCACGCTCGCCGACGCCGAGCGGACGCTGGCGAACCTCGCCGCGATGACGAACGAGGAACGCGCCGCGATCCCCGTGATGCCGAAAGGTCGTGGCGACGTGATCGTTGCCGGCGCGTCGATCCTGGTGGAGGCGATGCGGCGCTTCGGCTTCCGCGAGGCCCTCGTGAGCGAGACCGACATCCTCGACGGGCTCGCCTTCGAGCTGTTGGGTGTCGGGTAACCTCCACCGCCGATGTCGAAACGGAGCCGGGACCGTCAACTCGCGAAGCTCGCTGCCAGGCGCCAGGCGGAGCGAACGGCGGCCGCACGACGGCGGAGCCTGATCACCGGCAGTGTTGTGGGCGTGCTCGCCCTGCTCGTGGCGATCGTCGGGATGAGCGTGCTGCTCGGCGGGGACGAACCTGCCGCGCCCTCGACGACGCCCTCCGCCACCCCCTCGGCCACGCCGTCCCCGTCGGCTGAGCCGGGGACCCGGACCGGGACCGTGACGCCGACCGCGGCGACCGAGTCCGGCGAGGTGGCGTGCGGCGCCGAGTCGCCGCCGAAAGCCGGGAAGCCGAAGCCGCAGTTCGCCGGCCCGCCCGCGATGACGATCGACCGCAAGGCGACCTACACGGCCACGATGGTCACCTCCTGCGGCACGATCGTGATCGAGCTCGACGCGAGAGCCGCTCCCCAGACCGTGAACTCGTTCGCCTTCCTGGCCGAGAAGGGCTACTTCGACGGCCAGTACTTCCATCGTCTGGACACCTCGATCGACGTGATCCAGGGCGGCGACCCGTCGGGGACGGGCGCGGACGGCCCCGGCTACGCGATCCCCGACGAACTCCGGGGGAACGAGTCCTACACGCCGGGGACCCTGGCGATGGCCAACGCCGGCCCGAACACGGGCGGTAGCCAGTTCTTCATCGTCACGGGCCCCGCCGGGACGAACCTCGACGGCAACCCCGACTACACGATCTTCGGGCACGTCGCGGAAGGGCTCGAGGTGGCGCAGCGCATCCAGGCGCTGCCGATCGTGGATCCGAACACCCAGGATCTGTCCGGACAGCGACCGGCTCAGGCCGTCTACCTCGAGGAGGTCACGATCCGGGAGGCGGGCGGCGGCGGGTAGCGCCTTCGAGCGACGGCGTCAGTCGTCGCCGGGCTCGCCGAGCCAGGCGTCGATGCCGCCGAGGAGCGACGCCTTCAGGTCGTCGTCGGCGAAGGAGGCACGCACCCCTGTCCGAGCGATCTCCGCGAGCTCGGCGTCGTCGAACCCCCACGTGTCGCGAATCGTCCGGTACACGTCCGCGAGCCACGCGTCGAACATCGGCGGGTCGTCCGAGTTCAGGGTGACGATCACACCGGCCTCGCGGAGCGCCCGGAACGGGTGCTCGGCGAGGCTCGCGTAGACGCCCGTCGCGACGTTCGACACGGGCGAGATCTCCAGTGGGATGCCCGCTGCCGCGAGGTGCTCGACGAGCGCCCGGGTCGTCGACCGCCCGCACGCCGTGCCCGATCCGGTCGGGGAGGTAGTGCTCGAGGGTCTCCCAGACGTTGCGGGGCCCGGCCCACTCGCCGGCGTGCGGGACCGAACGGAGGCCGGCCGCCTTCGCCCGTCGGAACAGGGGACCGAACGGGGCGACCTCGCTCCGCTCGCTCCCAGCGGCGTTCAGCGCGACCACGCCGCGGCCCGCGTACTTCAACGCCACCTCCAGCGAGCGCTCCGCCAGCTCGGGCCCGGCGTCGCGCACGAGGTCGGGAGCGAGTCGGGCCGTCACCCCGAACTCGCGCCGGCCAGCCTCGAGGCCGTCCAGCACGGCCTCGATCGGGCCGAACCAATCGTCGCCGAGACGCGGGGCATGGTTGCTGGGAGAGAACACGACCTCGACGTAGCGGACGCCGTTGCGCGCCTCGTCTTCGCAGAACTCGTACGCCAGCCGGCGGAAGTCCTCGGGGGCGGTGAGCAGGGCGCACATCGCCGTGTACTGCCCGATGAAGTCGTCGATGCCGGCGAACCGCCAGCCCCCGCTCGTGAGGCCGGTCGGCACCGTCGCGCCCCTCCGCTCGGCGAGCTCGCGAACGGTCTCGACCCGCATCGCTCCCTCCAGATGGACATGGAGCTCCGCTTTCGGGAGAGCCGAGAGGTCGCGCATCCGGCGCATGGTAGCGCCGGGGGGCATCGCCGCCGGATCCCGAAAGGGACCGCTACCAGCGGTCGGTGAACGTCTGGGTGTCCGCGACGCCGCACGCGGGGTCCGACGCGAACCGCGCGCCGCCTCCGTCGATCTCACGGAGGTACCAGCACATGCCGGAGACGCTCATCGCGGAGACGAAGAGCTCGTTGGGCCCGGGGTGGAGGTGGAGGTACGCCACGCCCGTGACGAGCGGTGTGTCGCCGTCGAGATACGTGATCGCCGCCTCGATCGCGGTCATCTGCGCGGGATCGGTCGTGTAGGTCAGGGTGTCAGAGTAGTAGGCCTTCTCAGCCGCGAACGCGTTGCGGATGTTCGACTGCGTGGCTCGGTCCCACGCCCGCTCGCGCGCGCCGATGAACGTGGGGAGGGCGAGCACGACGAGGAAGCCGATGATGAGCACCACCACCATCAGCTCGATCAGCGTGAACCCGCGCTCGTCCTTCACCTGGCCTCTATCGGCGGTGCGGGGGACCAACCTGAGCCTCGCGCGTCCTACGGAGCGTTAGCATCGACGGAGCCCGGGTGTCGGAACCGGTAGACGACGGCGCCTTAAAAGCGCTTGCCCCGGAAGGGGCGTGTGGGTTCGAATCCCACCCCGGGCACGGTGGGGTTGTGTCGACGCGTGGTTCGCGGGCGGTCCCGGGATCGGGCGTCAGGATCGGCCGCCGACCTGTTCGATCAGGTCCGCGGCTCGGGTCACGCCATCGGTGTCCCGGATGCGCTCGCCGAGGGCGTCCAGGCTCGATCGCAGGGCGTCGTCAGCCGCCAGCCCGTCGACCGCCGCGGTCAGCTCCTCGTCGCTGCAGTCGTACGTGGCGAGTCGGACCCCGTAGCCGAGCTCGTGCATCCGCTGGGCGTTGTCGTACTGGTCCCAGAACAGGGGGAGTACCACCATCGGCTTCCCGAAGTGCAGCGATTCGGTGACCGTGTTGTTCCCACCGTGGGTGATCACCAGGTCGACCTCGGGGATGATGCTCGTCTGCGGGACCCGCGCCTCTCCCCACATGTTGTCGGGCAGGTCGAACTCGTCGGCGCGCGGTCCTTTCGACACGATGAATCGATGGTTGGTTCGCGACAGGACGTCGACGAGCCGGCGCATGAGGTCCACGTCGGCCGACCCCAACGAGCCGAGGGAGAGGTAGACGAGCGCACCCTCGCCGTCACGGAGGCGTTCGGGCACGACCCAGGGGTCCTCGGTGTCGCGCACGGAGGATTCGAGCCGCTGCCATGCGGGACCGAGCGGCCGGGCGCGGAGGTAGTCGGCGGCGCCGGGGAAGATCGACAGGTTCAAGTGGTCCGACTCGTGGATGAACTCGAGGTCGGGCAACGCCGGGGCGCCCTGATCCCGCATCCAGTCGTTGAATCCCGACCAGAGGTCCCGATGCGTCCGGTCGTACTCGGCCCGGAACTCCTCCCATCCGGTCCGGTCGTCGATCGGGTAGCCGCTGAACGTCGGCGGCAGGTCGGGATCCTTCCGCTCCAACGGGTTGCAGCTCATGATCCGCACCCAGGGAGCCCCGTGGGTGAGGAGGGCGGGGAACCCGCTCACGTTATCCTCGACGATCGCGTCCGGCCGCGCCCGAGCGAGGATCTCGCGCAGCTGGCTCTCGCAGTGCTTCGCGCCGTCGATCAGTGACGCCCACACCGGCCGGATGAACGTGTCGAGCTGCTCGATCGTCGGCTTGCGGAACTCCGGAGCGGTCTCGGTGATGAAGTCCGTCCAGAACTGGCCGGCGTCCTGCTCGTCCTCCGTCGGCGGCGCCAGGTCGACGAGATCCTCCTCGAAGCCGAGCGGCTCCAGCCGGCCGCGCCACGAGGCCTCGGCGGCGAAGACGACGTGGTGGCCGCGCTGCTCGAGGGCCTTGCCGATGCCGATGCAGTTGTTCGTGGGCCCGTACGCGCTCTCGGGCATGAAGACGATCGTGAGCGGGTCGGTCACGCGGTCGGTCCTTCGGTCGGGGTCCGTATGCATATATCACCCACGGGCCGCGGGCGGCTCTCGGCTCGGATCACCTCACGAGACGGACGGGAACGAGTCCGAAGTTCTCGGCGCCGCCGCCGTCGAGCCCTTCGGACGTGTAGCCCTCCCAGCGGGCGATCATGCATCGGGCGTTCGCGTCCGGGTTGATCTCCGGCACATGCGCGCACGCCTCCAGCGCCTCGCTCTGGTTCCCGCGATGGATCGCGACGATGAACAGCCGGGCGAACCCGATGACGTCGTACTTGTCCACGGTGCAGTTCGTCGTGACGAAGTCTTCGGGGCCGCAGACGTCTCCGTTGGCGTCGACCTGGGTCGTGGGGCGGTTCACCGGGAAGTAGATCGGCTCGCCCACGGCTGCCGCCGCCTCGATGTCGTGATCGAGCGCCGCCCCGAAGTTCCCCTGTCCCCGGCAGACGTAGGTGTGCCCGTCGCCTTCGACGGCTCCGTAGACGTCGGAATCGATGGGGAGTGGGAGTTCGAAGCCCTCCAGCATCCATTCCTCGAACTGCGGCGGCGTGGAGTTGTCGCAGTGCACGGGTGGCAGGATGTCCCAGTTCAGCAGGTCGAGCGTGCCCCATTCAGCGTTCGCGAGGTCCGGGTCGCTCTGGCCGCTGCTGGAGTTGTTCCACCAGAAGGCGCACTCCATGCCGAGGTCGCGCTCCGGGTTCTCGGGAGGGATCTCGCAGTCGCTCAGCCGGTTCTCGGACAACATCAACGGCGCGACCTTCTCTCCGATCCCTGCGCCTCCCCAGGATGCGGTGGCTTCGGTCGTCACGGCCGTGTCCGGATCCACGCCTAGGACGGGTGCGAAGAACAACGCCTGGTCGGTCGACACGCGGACCGTGACGATCCCGGCGGGAGAATCGCAGCTCGGGAAGAATCGCGGGAAGCCGGAGACCACCACCGCGTCGTTCTGGTTCGCGACCGCGTAGAACGCAGCCTGCGCGTTCGCCGAGGCGGCGCCTTCCTTCTGTCCGCAGGACTGAGCGGCCGCCAGCGCGGCGGCGTCGGCCGCGTTCACGAGGGCCCGGCGGGCAACTAGCAGGGAGCCCACGTCCACGACCAGAACCATGATTCCGAAGATGGCCAGCAGGGACAACGTGACGATGACGAGCACGGCTCCTTCCTCACCGTGGTCGTCCCGGGGGGAGATCTGATGTCGCATGGCCCATCTGCTTCTTCCAGCGGCGGAGTCCACGGAGGTCGATGGTCGTCCCCCGAGTTACCCGGCGCATCGTCCAAATGACTATTTGCTGTAGGGAAAACGGCGGGGTGTGGTGGTGGAAGGGGTGATGGCGCGAGAAGCGATGCCGTGTTGCCGCCCTCTCGCACTGACGGGCGCCTCGCCGACGTGCTCGACGACCACGTGCGTGAGCGTCGTCGCGCGCGCTGCTACGGTCACGAGCACCGCGACGGAGGTCTTCGCGGCGGAGGAGACGCCCGACCTGTGAGCACTCGTGAAGAGGCGATCGACATCCTCGAGAGCGGGCACGGCGCGATCCGGCGCCTCCTGAAGCAGATCCCGGCCCACTGGATGGCCAGACCGGGTGTGGGCGACGGCGGCTGGTCGCCCAAGGACCTGCTTGGGCACCTCTGCTTCTGGGAGGAGAAGGTCCTGGAGGCCGTGGCCGCGTGGGACGGAGGCGAGCGGGCCCCGATCGACCGCGAGATCTACGAACGCTCCATCTCGGCGATCAACGCGGACGCCGTCCGCAGCCGGTCTCGGCACACGCTCGCGCGGGTGCTCCGCGACTGGGACAACGTCCACGGCGAGCTGATCCGCACGATCAGGGCCATGCCGGACGCTCGGTGGGAGCATCCCGCGACACCTCGCGGCCGGAAGGCGCTCGGCCACCGGATCGGGCAGCTCCTGATCGGTCGCGATCCGTACGGCCACGCGCACGGGCACGTGCCCGATCTGGAGACGTTCGTCGAACAGATCCCGGAGCGCGAGCGCTCCTCGGAACGCCGCTAGGCGTGGATGACGACGGGCGTGCCGTACCGGAGGAGAGGCAGGAGCCGGTCCAGGGTTCCCTCGGAGACCCGGACGCACCCAGCGCTCGCGTTCGTCCCGATCGACGACGGGTCGTTCGTCCCGTGGATCGCGAGCTGGTTCCCGCCCGACCACCCTGCGGGCAGCCGTGGCTGGATCCCGCTGATCCCGAAGGCGAAGGATCCCAAGGGTCCCCTCGCCGAGAAGGGCACCCGGTCGGTGACGAAGTACTCGCCCACCGGTGTGGGGGATGACCAAGCGCCCGTCGCGCCGGAAGCGCGGAACAGGACCTCGCCGAGCTTGCGCACGATCACCATGTGCTCGGACAGGTCGACCTCGACCCGGATGCGGGTCGTGGCGCGTTGCATGCCGGCCATCCGGATCCACCCCTCGCGCCGCGGCCAGGTGTAGGGGAGCTCGACGAGTCCCCAGCGGCCGTCCGGCGAGAGCTCCTCGACCCACGCGATGATCGGGAGCCCGTAGTACTTGGAGCCCGCGGGCACGACGCCGACCTTCGCCGCCCCCACACGGGGTCGGGCGAACGCCGGGACCGTCCCCGGCACCCTGACGAGCACGTTCGTCCATCGTGCGATCCGGGCGGCCTCGCGCGCGATCCGCGCCGGGTCCGGACGGACACCGGAGGCGGGAAGGGCCGCGAAGCTCCGCGAGATCGCGGTGGAGACCCTCGTCACCGAGGCACGATCGACGGACGCGCTCAACGCTCCCGCCTGGGCCCCGGCCATGTTCGCCGCCATCGGCGCGAGGAAGCCGAGCACGATCGTCAGGACGATCGACAGCCGCGGACGCGGTGGACGTCGCATGACCTCCCTATCGGCGGCCCCGACGGGGTACCTGAGTCGAGGTAGTCGATTGCCCGGTCCGCACGGGCGGCCGTAGGCTGAGAACCGGTCGGGAGCAGGCGTCGGGAGCCGTTGACGGCCCGTCGGAAGGAGCTGGATCGGATGGATGCGATGCGCGACACCGCTCGGGAGCTGGTCGCCCCCGGCAAGGGGATCCTCGCGGCGGACGAGTCGAGCGGGACGATCAAGAAGCGGTTCGACCAGATCGGTCTCGAGTCCACGGAGGAGAGTCGGCGCGCCTACCGGCAGCTCCTGTTCTCCACGTCAGGGCTCGGCGATCACATCTCGGGCGTGATCCTCTACGACGAGACGACCCGCCAGTCGACCGACGACGGGACGCCGCTCACGGAGGTGCTCGAGAAGGCCGGGATGGTCCCCGGGATCAAGGTCGACACCGGGGCGAAGCCGCTGGCGTTGTTCGAGGGCGAGACGGTGACCGAGGGGTTGGACGGGCTCCGCGAGCGACTCGCGGAGTACCGCGAGCTCGGAGCCCGCTTCGCGAAGTGGCGGGCCACGTACTTCATCGGGGACGGGCTCCCCACCGACTTCGCGGTGCTCGCCAACGGGCATGCGATGGCTCGGTACGCGGCGCTGTGCCAGGAGGCGGACATCGTCCCGATCGTCGAGCCCGAGACCCTGATGGACGGCGATCACGACCTGTCGGCGTGCGAGGCCGCCACCGGTCGGGCGCTGCAGGGGCTCTTCGCTCAGCTCGCCGAGCACCGGGTCGATCTCGCCGGCACCCTGCTGAAGGTGAACATGGTGGTGCCCGGGAAGGGCGCCGCGGCGCAGGTCGAGGACGCGGCGATCGCCGAGGCCACCCTCCGGACGCTCCGCGCGAACGTGCCGGAGGCCGTGCCGGGGATCGTGTTCCTCTCCGGAGGGATGACCGACGAGGAGGCGACGAGCCGGCTGAACGAGATCAACCGGCTCGGCGGCGCGCCGTGGGAGATCTCGTTCTCCTACGGCCGCGCCCTCCAGCACCCGCCGCTCACGGTGTGGGGCGGCGACGCCGCGAACGGCGCCGCCGCGCAGCGGGCGCTCGCGCACCGGGCCCGGATGAACGGACTCGCCCGCAACGGCGAGTGGTCACAGGCGATGGAGGGGTCGGCCGCCTGAGCGGACGACGGCCGCCGCGAGCCGCCTCATCCATGCCGGCGCCGAGCGGGCCCGTCGCGTGAGGATCCTCACGATCGGCGGCACACGCTTCTTCGGGCGCGCGTTCGTGGAGGAAGCCATGCGGCGCGGGCACGAGGTCGCGGTCTTCCACCGGGGCGAGTCCGAACCCGCCGAGCTTCCGAGCAACGTCGAGCATCTCCACGGCGACCGGAAGGATGGACTCGGAGCCCTCGCTCGACGATCGTGGGACGCCGTCCTGGACACGTGCGCGTTCGTCCCGCGGGAGATCCGGGAGGTCGCGGCGACGATCGGCGATCGGATCGGCCACTACGCGTTCGTGTCCTCGCTGTCGGTCCATCCGGACGACCTGCCGGTCGGGGCGACGGAGGACACGCCCACCTCCCCGCCGCTCGCTCTCGACACCGAGGACGTGACCGACACGACGTACGGACCGTTGAAGGTCGCTTGCGAGGTCGAGGCCGCGGCTCACTTCGCAGGACGTCTCCTGGTGGTCCGGCCGGGATACATCGTGGGGCCGAACGACCCGACCGACCGATTCACGTACTGGGTCCGGCGGGCGGCGGCCGGCGGCGAGATGCTCGCCCCCGGGCCGCCGGAGGCCCCGATCCAGGGGATCGACGCACGTGACCTCGGCGCGTTCGTCCTCGATCGGATCGAGGCGGCGGACGCGGACACCTACGGCGTCGTGGGGCCCGTGGAGGTGGCGACGACCGCCGACGTCCTGGGGACGGCTCGATCCGCAGGCGGGGTCGACACCACGCTCGTGTGGGCCGACCCGGAGTTCGTGCGGGGGCTCGGCGAGCAGCGCGAGACGTGGTTCCCCCTGTGGCACCCGCACCTTCCCGGGTTCCACGCCTACGACGCCGGGAAGGCGATGGCGGCGGGACTGCGCCCGCGACCGTTCGAGGAGACGATCGCGGACACGCTCGTGTGGGACCGGGAACGCGGCGAGCCGCCGCTCCGCGCCGGGATGACCACCGAGAAGGAACGCGAGCTGCTCGCCGCCTGGCGGGCGCGCGGCGTCTGAGCGCCCCGCCTACTGCAGGTCTCGCGGGGTCGTCCGCTCCCACCGCCGCTGGGCGATCCGCTCGTCTCCCTCGAACACCTCGAGCTCGATCGATAGGTGCCAGTGCTCGGGATCGGATCGCAGGGTGGCTCGTGCCTCCGCCCGGACGGACGCCTCGGCCCACTCGAGCTCCAGCGCGGTCCCGGCGGATGCCCGGCAGGTGCCGGGCTCGTGCGCGCGCACGGCGATCTCTCCCCAGTACCGGTCCGAGCCGTCGGCGAGCCCGCTGCGTCCGCGCACGCCGCCGTGGTCGATCGCGACGCTCCGTTCCCGCGCCAGGACGTCCTCTCGGATCTCCCACCGCACGCGTTCCGGCCACGACGGCTCCGACGCGCCCGGCGCGAACGAGGGCGCAGGGAGGATCGGGGGCCCGTCCATCACGGGAAGGACCAGCGTGGAGGAGGCACGGTCGACCTCGAGCGTCCCGGGGAAGGGCGGGGGCCACGACGACGGGAAGTCGCTCCCCGCGAGGTCGAGACGCATCGTGTGCCCGGGTTCGAACACGTACGCGGTCGTGTCGAGCTCCAGCGTCGCCTGCACGGGCTCGCCCGGTACGAGCGGCTCCGGATGCTCGTGCGAGGATCGGTGCGTCAGGTTCACGATCCCGCGCGTGACCAGCGCGGAGCGGCCGTCGGGTGCGACGTCGCAGAGCTTGGCGGAGACGAAGGCGACGGGAGCCGATGCGGAGATCGTGAGCTCTACTCGCGGCCGTCCCATGATCTCGATCTCCTCGACGACGGGCCAGTCGTACACGAGCGAGAACGCCTCATCGGGCCGTTGGTCCCAGGGGAGGCCGAACGGGAGCGTCGCCGCGCACCAGATCGACGCCGTGACCCCGACGTCTCCCCGGATCTCGAGGACGTCGGTGCCCGCCGCGTCGGATGGCGAGGGAGAGGACGAGCCGGTCGCCGAGGCGAGCGGCCGGCGATCGTGAGTGAGCCGGGAGGGCGGCCACGCCGGCTCGGCTCGCCACTCGCCGTCGAACGCGTCCAGGTCGGGCTGCGGGTCGGTCCACCGCCGGACGTAGATCGAGATGGGCGGCCCGACCTCGACTGTCGCGTCGTCGCCCAGCCACCGTCGCCACCACGCGATCATCTCGGGCACGTGATCGATCCGCGGCCCCGGCATCGAGAGCCGCGGGCTCATGTGGCTCCACGGCCCGAAGAGGATCCGCTTCGCACCTTGCAGCTGCTCGAACGCGCGGAACGCCATGTTCCGGTAGCCGTCCGCGTGCCCGGCGATCACGAGCGTCGCCGCCTCGATCGACCCGTAGTCGAAGAACACCGAGCCGCGCCGCCAGTACGCGTCCTCGTTCTGGTGCTCGAGCCATCGGAGCTCCCACGGATCGTTCGCCGCGATCCGGCGGCGCCACTCCTGCCGCCATCCCGCTCCGTAGACGGACGGGACCGGTGGCAACGCGAGGAGCGCCACCATGTACGCCGGGTAGTCGAGGAAGTCCACCCCGCGCCGGGCGCCGCCTCCGTAGTGGACATCGTCGGTGTAGCGCCTGTCCGTAGCGTAGATCGGGATGATCGCCTTGAGCGCAGGCGGGCGCCGCGCGGCGACCTGGAGCGCGTTGAAACCCGAGTACGACGTGCCGTACATCCCGACGCTCCCGTTCGACCACTCCTGTGCCGCGAGCCACGCGATCGTCGCCTCGTGGTCCCGGAGCTCGCGCTCCGTGTACTCGTCGGTCGCGTCGCCCTCCGAGGACCCGGTGCCGCGGACGTCGGCGCGGCAAACGGCCAGTTCGCCCTCGTCGCAGAGACGACGATAGATCGCCGTCGCGTCCGAGAGGTCGTCCTTCCGGTAGGGCCGCGCCTCGAAGACGACGGGCCACGGCGGCGCGGTTTCGGGCAGGTGAAGGGTCAGGGCGATCCGAACGCCGTCGTCCATCTCCAGGAACCGTCGCTCGTCCATGGACCCGGCACGGTACCGGCTCCCGACCGGCCAGGCTCTCGGTCATGACCGGCGACCAGGGCGTTTGACGCACCCTCCGCTCGAGCGGGAGGGTGGAGGCAACCCCGGGACAAGGAGGTCCGTGCATGCGAGCACGCGTCTGGAGGCGAGCCGCGATCCTCCCGGCCGCCGCGCTTTCCCTGCTCACCGCAACGCCGTCCGCGTCGGCCGAGGACCCGTTCCTCACGTCGGAGCCGCTGATGATCACGCTGACGGACCCGACGACGTCCGACGCGCTACCGATCATCAGCGTGGGAGACCAGATCGGCGACTTCGACTTCGAAGGGATCCCCGACGGGATCGGCGCGATGCCCGGCGCCGAGGGCACCGTCGAGGCGTTCGTGACCCATGAGCAGTCGACGGTCCCATTCCAGGGGCTGGCCGACTTCGAGTCGGCATCCGTTTCCCATCTCACGCTGGATGTGACCGGCGGCGTCGTCGACGCGTCGGTGTCCCTCCCACCGGAGGCCGGGTTCCATCGGTTCTGCTCCGCGACGATGGCCGGTCCCGCCGAGGGGTTGTCCTCCTTCCTGTTCCTCACAGGAGAAGAGGCGAATGAAGCGGTCGAGGTGCCCGCCGGGGCCACGTTCGGCCCTGACCCGGCGTACGCGCCCGACAACCTGCGGCAGGCCGGATACGCGGTCATCCTCGATCCCGTGACCGGCGATTTCACGCATGTCGCGGGCATGGGCCGTCACAACCACGAGAACGCGATGGTGCTGCCCGGAGGCTGGGACAAGATCGCGGTGATCTCCGGCGACGACACGTTCAGCGCTCCCTCGTCCCAGCTGTACCTGTACCTGGCGGACGACGAGGAGGCGATCTGGGCCGACGAAGGCAGGCTCCTCGCGTTCCGGGTCACGCACAAGAACGGCGTGCGGGTGCGGCCCGGCGATGCGTTCAACGAGGCGAACGACTACGGCGACATCACGGGCGAGGACCGCCTGAGCGGCCGCTTCATCCGTGTGCCCGCGCCGATCGCCAGGGGACTGACCTCCCTGCCGCCGCAGGAGGCGCTCGAGCGGTGGTCCAACCGGCACAACGTCTTCCAGTTCATCCGCGTCGAGGACACCGCCTACGACCCGAACGTCGGCCCGGGAGAGAACCCGGTGATGTACCTGGCGGACACCGGTAGCAGCTCCGCCGTCCCCGACCCCGCCACGGGACGGCTGACGAGCGGGACCGGAGGCGTCTTCGGGAACGGCCGGATCTTCCGGATGGAGTTCGCGAAGAACGACCCTCGGCGGGTGCGTGAGCTCTCGATCGTGCTCGACGGGAACGCCGCGACGAACCCGCTCGCGCCGGACCCCGCGATGAAGAACCCGGACAACCTGGGGATCAGCGCGAACAGCCTGATGATCCAGGAGGACGTGAGCTCCGGCTTCGAGTCGCGGATCCTCCGATACGACCTGGATGCGGAGACCCTGTCCGTCGTCGGGCACGTGAACACGATCGGCTGGGAGAGCAGCGGGATCGTCGACGCTTCTGCGTTCTTCGGTGACGGGGCGTGGCTCCTGGACGTCCAGGCGCACTCCCTCCTGGTGGATCAAGAACCGGCCGGGGACGTCACCCTCAAGCGGGAGGGCGGGCAGCTGATCCTGCTCCGGGTTCCCGGGAGCTGAGCCGAACGGGGCTCGCCCGCGATCGCGGCGAGCTCCCGCATCGACGGACCGCACGGAGCGAACGGCCGGATCGATCCTGATCGGCGTGCTCGGTAGGCACGTGAGCGCAGGCGGATTTGCCTTCGCGGCGATTCCGTCGGAGCATCACCTCGTCCGGACGGGAGGGGAGCACGAGTGAGACGCATCCGCATCAACGTTGCTGCTGTCGTGTTGATCGTCGGCCTGGGGGTGCCCACCTGGGCCAACGGCAGCGCCGTCGCGCTGGCCGAACCCACACATCCCAACCGTGTGCTGATCGTGTTGTTCGACCAGATGGTCCCTGGCTACGCGGATCGGTTCGACATGCCGAACTTCCGGGCCGTTCGGGCCGATGGCACGAACTTCAAGCGCGCCTACCTCGGGTACATGGCCTCCGAGACCGTGATGGCGCACAACGTGATCACCTCGGGACTCATGCCGAAGCACATGGGTTGGACCGACGAGGCCTACCGGGACACCCTGAACCTGTTCGGCCGCGGCACGGATGCGATGCACATCACCGGCGACCTCAGCCTCGCCGACTTCGGCACGCTGATCTCGCACGAGGACTACCCGAAGCTCGCGGACTACCTCCACGAGGCGTTCCCGGGCACGAAGTTCATCGTGGTCGGCGAGAAGTCCTACGCGGTCGAGTCGGCGGTCGCCCCGACCGGTGACATCGGCGTCCGGATGTCGGGGCGGTCCTCAAGCACGTTGGATGCGTGCGGCACGATGCTGGGCGGTCGCTACCGTCAGCCCTCGGGCAAGAACGTGCCGGCCTACCTCCTCACCGGGCCGCTGCCGGCTCCGGCCACGTGCGGGCGGTACTTCATCAACTCCTCGGACACGCTCCACTACGGCACGCGCGACGCGTTCCCGTCGTGGATCTACCCCGAGGACGGCAATCGGTTCTTCCCGGGGACGGACGCGTCCGCGCTCGCGGGCCACACCGGAGGCGACCGGTGGGTCGCGGACGCCGCGATCGAGATGATCGAACAGGAGAACTGGTCCGGCCTGTTCGTGACCCTCGGCGGGATCGACAAGGCCGGGCACATGTGGGGCGCGCAGGCGGACGTCCCACCGGCCGATTGCTCGACGGGGGAAGCACAAACGCACGTGGCGTGCGCAGCCGCGATCGCCGACGAGGAGTTCGGCCGGATCCTCGACGCGGTCGCCGCCCTGGACGACGCCGACGGAGGCGAGACACTGGTCGTGCTCACGGCGGACCACGGCGCCACGTTCGGCGAGCAGTTCTACGGCAAGACCGGCCCTGTGGGCATCAGCAACAGCAACTGGTACTACGCGCCCGTCGGCGTCTACGACGCCGGGGCCCTCGGCCCGTTCGTGCCGCCGAGCGATCCGCTCTACAACACGCCGTCGCCCTCGCTGGCGCCGCTGATCGCGACCGGGAACGTGCAGTTCTCCTACCAGTCGACCGCGATCGAGACGTGGCTGCTCGACCACTCGGTGACGAAGAAGGGCGAGGGGGCGGCCGCGATGCTGCAGATGCCGGGGGTGATCGCCTCGTACTGGCGCGACGGCGACCGCTACCGCCTGTTCGGCACGAACCCGATGCCGGGGACGGAGCGGGCGTGGTGGAAGCAACACGGCCAGGAATTGGTCGACAGCATGGCCGCGGCGAACGGTCCCGACCTGATCGGGCTGCTCCACGATCGCGTCAGCTACGGCGTGTACGGCGACCACGGCGGGGCCCAGAAGACCGTGCAGGAGGTCCCGATGGTGTTCTGGTCGGAGAGCCTGGCGTTCGAGAACACGACGGGCGCACCGTTCCGAACGACCGACGTGCTCCCCACGATCCTGGAGACCATGGGGATCCCGTTGACGGAGCCGGTGGACGGCACGGCTCGGCCGCTCGACTGACGGAGCGAGCAGGGCTCGCCGCAGGATCGCGGCGAGCCCGCTGCGTCCGTGGTTCCTCGGTAGGGTTCGTGCATGGCCAGGATCGGGCAGGGCCCGATGCTCGCGAAGCTCGAGCGCGAGATCCCTCGCGGCCCGGGCTGGACGTACGAGCCGAAGTGGGACGGGTTCCGCACGATCGTGACGGTCGGCGACGCGAT
>JBOGVD010000097.1:0-6063 GCA_050696355.1 Actinomycetota bacterium | reverse complement strand
CGCCGATCCCGCGCCGTCGGTGCGGGCCGCGGCGGCGCGCACGCTCGCCGAGGTGGACCCGGCGAACGGGGTCGAGGAGCTGATCGCGTCCATCGGCCGCGACGACGACACGCTCGAGTCGGCCGGCGAGGCGATGAGCCGGGCGCCGGAACGAGCGACCGACGCCGTCCGGCGACGTGCCGGAGCCTCGGCGGCGCGGGCGCTCGAGAGCCGCCGGCTCGCCGACTCGATCGAGATCGATGGCGACGAACGACTCACGATGCTCAGAGACTCCCTGCTCGAGACGTCGGAGCGCCACGCCGTGACGGCGATCCGAGCGGCGTCGCTCCTCCGCGGGCAGGGCGCGCTCTCCACCGCCCTCGAGAGCCTCTCCGCCGAGGACCCGACGCAGCGGGCGAACGCGCTGGAGCTGATCGAGACGACCGGGGACCACGACCTGATGCGTCCGCTGCTCGCGCTCTGGGAGCCGGGGCGACGGCCCGAGGTCGTCCCCGACTGGCGCGACCGCCTGCTCCGAGACCCGGACGCGTGGCTCCGGTCGTGCGCGGCCTGGGCGACCGAGCGCCACACCGAGCGTGGGGAGGCCCAGGGCGGGCCGACCGACCCCACCACCAACACCACCGAAGGAGGCTCCGTGACCGAGACCCTCGCGACGCTGCCGCCGATGGAGCGCGTGCTGTTCCTGCGACGCGTGCCGCTGTTCACCGACCTTCCGCCCCAGGACCTCGTGCCGATCGCCACGATCGCGTCCGAGCACAGCTTCGCGGACGCGGACACGATCGCGGAGCAGGGCGAGGCCGGCGACGAGATGCACATCATCGTGTCGGGCTACGTGATGGTGATCCTCCGGGAGCCGAACGGGCACCAGCAGGTGCTGGCCGTGCGCGCCGCCGGAGACGTGATCGGTGAGATGGCCGTGATCACGGGCGGGACCCGGATGGCCTCGCTGGCCGCCAAAGGGACCGTGCGCCTGCTGACGATCGGACGGCGGGCGTTCGAGGCGATGCTGCACGACCGTCCCGAGACGTCGCTGGCGCTGATGCGGGTCCTCTGCCAGCGGCTCGCCGACCGCGACGCGACGGTCGCATCGTGACCGGGACTCGCGGGTGGCGGCGCGAGACGAGGGAAGGAGGCGTATGAACGCGATCAGGGTTCGCGAGCAGGGGGAGCCGGAGGTCCTGGTGCTCGAGGAGGTGGACGACCCGCGTCCGGGCGCCGGGCAGGTCGTCGTGGAGCTCCATGCCGCGGGGGTGAACATGATCGACGTCCAGCAGCGCTCGGGTGGCTACCCCCGGCCGGTTCCGTTCACGCCTGGCACGGAAGGGGCGGGCGAGGTGCTCGAGGTCGGCGACGGGGTCGAGGGATGGGCGCCGGGTGACCGGGTCGCCTACGCGGCCGTGTCCGGCGCCTACTCCGAGCGAGCGGTGATCCCGGCCGAGCGCCTCGTGCCGGTCCCTCCGGACGTCTCGCTGGAGCTCGCCGCCGCCGCGCTCCTGCAGGGGATGACGGCCCACTACCTGACCCACTCGGTGGTGCCGCTCGAGGACGGATCGACGGTCGTGGTGCACGCGGCCGCCGGCGGCGTGGGACTCCTGCTCACCCAGATGGCGACGGCCCGGCGACTCCGGGTGATCGGCACGACCTCGACGGAGGAGAAGGCGGCGCTCGTGCGGGCCGCGGGCGCGATCGGCGTGGTCGTCCGCGGCCGGGACGACCTCGCCGCCGTCGTCGAGGATCACACGGACGGCGCGGGCGCGCCGGTCGTGTTCGATTCCGTCGGCCGCGACACGTTCGACGAGAGCCTCGGCGTGCTCGCCCGGCGCGGCTGCCTGGTGCTCTTCGGCCAGTCGAGCGGCGCGGTGCCCCCGCTCGACCTGTCCCGTCTGCAGCAGGCCGGGTCGGTCTTCGTCACGAGACCGGGTCTCGCCGACTACGTGGCGACCAGGGACGAACTCCTTGCCCGCTCCGACGCGGTGCTGTCGATGATCGCGAGCGGCGACCTCGACGTCCGGATCCACGGCCGCTACCCACTGGAGCGGGCCGACGAGGCGCATCGCGCGCTGCAGGGGGGCATGACGGCGGGCAAGCTCCTGCTGGTCACGGACCTGGGGGCGCGCACATGACAGCCTGTACGATGCGACGCCCACGCGGGTCCCGCGCCTGACGACACGGAAGGAGGACACCTGAAGGCCGCCCTCCTGACCGGCCCGCGCACGCTCGAGGTGCGCGACATCGATGCGCCTCGGCCGGGTCCGGACGAGCTCGTGGTCCAGGTGGGATCCGTCGGCATCTGCGGCACCGACCTCAGCATCCACGCGGGCAAGATCCCGGTCGCCTACCCACGCGTGATGGGGCACGAGATCGTCGGGGTCGCTCGCACCGGTGGGGGCGAGATCCGCGAGGGCGAGCGGGTCCTCGTGGACCCCGGAATCGCCTGCGGCCGCTGCCGTCAGTGCCGCGAGGGACGGACGAACATCTGCACGGCCGGGTGGCTGGTCGGCCGCGACCGGGACGGGGGACTCCGGGAGGAGATGACCGTCCCGGTGACGAACGTGCACCAGCTGCCGACGGGACTCGACCCCTCGACCGCCCCGATGCTCCAGGTGCTCGCCACGTGTGCCCACGCGCAGCGGCGCACCGAGGTCTTCCCCGGGGAGAGCGTGGTCGTCCTGGGGCTCGGCGTCACGGGGCTGCTGCATCTCCAGCTCGCGACGCTCCGCGGGGCCGGACCGGTGATCGGGATCACGAGGTCGGAGGCCAAGCTCGCGCTCGCCCGAGACCTCGGCGCCGACCGCACGATCGCGGCGGACGGGACGGAGGCGGCCCGGCTGGCCGAGGTGCTGCCGGGCGGGGCGGACCTCGTGATCGAGTGCGTCGGCACGGTCGCCGCGTTCGGGGAGGCGATGGCGATGGTGCGGACGGGCGGGCGGATCCTCGCGTACGGCACGATGACGGAGACGTCCGGCGAGCTCCCCTTCTACGAGCTGTACCACAAGGAGATCTCCGTGATCGGCGCGCGCTCCGCGAGGGTCGAGGACTTCCCGTTCGCGATCGACGCGGTCGCGTCGGGTCGGATCGAGCTCGACCCGCTCGTCAGCGGCCGCCACCCGCTCGATGCCGTCGAGGATGCGATGCGGGCCGCCGCCGCGCCCGGCGCCCTCAAGGTGTTCGTCGATGTGTGAGCCGTGAGCGACCCCTCGACGAGGGACGGGTCACCGGCGGTGGAGCTGCTGGCCGCGCAGGTGCGCATCGACGGACGCACGGTCCTCGGTCCGATCGACCTCCGGGTCGGGCGGGGCGAGCGCTGGGTGCTGCTGGGCCCGAACGGCGGCGGGAAGACGACCCTCCTCGCGCTCGCCGGTGCGCGGCGGCAGCCATCGGCGGGGCGGGTCACGGTCCTGGGGGTGCCGATGGGCCGGGCGGACGTCCGCACGCTGCATCCGAGGATCAGCCACACGAGCCACATCCTCGCCGAGCGGATGCCGCGAGGTCTTCCCGTGCGGACGGTGGTCCTGACCGGCAAGCGGGCCGTCCTGTCGCCGTGGTTCCAGTCGTTCGGGGCGGAGGACGAGCGCCGCGCGGACGCGTTGCTCGAACGGGTCGGATGCGCCCACCTCGCCGCGCGACGCTTCGATTCGGCCAGCCAGGGCGAGCGGCAACGGGTCCTCCTCGCGCGAGCGCTCTTCGCCGATCCCGAGCTCCTGATCCTCGACGAGCCCGCGTCCGGCCTGGACCTGCCCGCGCGGGAGGCGCTGATCGACGCCGTGGAGGCCGTCGCGCACCGCCCACCCGTCCCCACGACGATCCTCGCCACGCACCACCTCGAGGAGGTCCCGCCCTCGACGACCCACGCCGCGCTCCTGCGCGAGGGCCGGCTCGTCGCGAGCGGCGAGATCGAGGCCGTCCTCACACCGGGATCGCTCGAGGCCTGCTTCGGGATGGCGGTCGAGGTGGGTCGGCGCGGGGCACGCTGGTGGGCGATCGCCGGCCCGCGGGGCGCCGGGACCTAGGTCGCCGTGCGGATCGCGCCGGCGTTCACCGCGTACGGCGGCGTCCGCCCCGCCAGGGCCTCGATCACCTGCTCCACGGCCTTGCGCTGGAGCTCCCGGAGCGACTCCTCGCTGTAGAAGGCCGCGTGGGGCGTGACGATCACGTCGTCGCGGTGCAGGAGGGGGTCGTCGGCCTCGGGCGGCTCGGCCTCGAGGACGTCGAGCCCGACGCCGCCCAGCCGGTCCTCGGCGAGCGCCGCGCGCAGCGCGTCGAGATCGACCAGCGGACCTCGGGAGGTGTTGACGAGGATCGCGCCCGGCCTCATCCGCGCGAGCTCGGACGCGCCGATCAGGTGCCGGTTGTCGGTGGTGAGCGGCGCGTGGACGGAGACGACGTCGGCCGTGGCGAGGAGCTCCCCCAGCGTCATCGGCTCGGCGCCCGCCTCGCGGACCGCCTCGTCGGGCACGAACGGATCCGTCGTGACGATGCGGAGACCCAGCGGCGCCGTCTTCGCCGCGAGCGCGCGGGCGATGCGGCCGAACCCGATCAGCCCGAGGGTCCGCCCCCGCAGGCGATGGAGCGGCCGAGCATCCGTCGGGGTCCAGGACCCGAGCCGCACCCTGCGATCGAGGAGCGTCACCCCCCGCGCGAGCGACAGGATCAGCGCGAGGGCATGGTCGGACACCTCGTCGATGCAGTAGTCGGGCACGTTCGTGACGAGGATGCCCTGGGCCGTCGCCTGTTCGAGATCGACCGTGTCCAGACCGATCCCGTATCGAGCGATCACGACGCAGCGGTCGAGCTCGCGGATCACCTCGGCCGGCATCGGGGCGTAGCAGTTCAACACCGCATCCGCGCCGGCGACGGCGTCCCGGACCTCCTCGACCGTGGATGCGTTCGCGCCGAACCGGAGCTCGTGCCCGGCGTCGGTGAGCAACGCCCGTTCCTGGTCGAGGTCGGGGAAGACGTGATCGGTCACCGCAACGAGCGCCATCGTGTGCCTCCTCCTCAGACCATCGCTCGCGAACGACCGTCACCGGGCTGCGGAGCGCTCGCCCCGGCGGGCGGGGGACCCGGCAGGACCGAGACGACGCCGGTGTCGCCGTCGACCGCGACGAGCGAGTCGGCCGCACCCAGCGCGTCGAGGTCGATGCCGACCACCGCCGGCACGCCGAGGGAACGGGCCACCTCGAACAGGTGCGCGCCCGAGGTCCCGCCGGCCGTCACGAGACCGGCGCTGTGCCAGAGCAGCGGGGCGAGGTGCGGCAATGGCCGCGGGGTCACCAGGACCTCGCGTGGGCCGGGACGGCCGATCGCGCGGAGCCCGTGGATGCGCCGGGTCGGGCCGGCGCCGACACCGGGCGCGACGGGAAGGCCCTGGATGCGACGTCCGCGGGAGCTCACGACGCCGACGACGAACGGTTCCCACCGGCCGGGCCCGCTCCGGAGCACGGGGCGGACCCCTTCGATCGCGCGATCCAGCTCCGAGCCGGACAGCCGCCAGACGAGGACGGCCGAGGGCAGGATGCCGGCGCGAGCGAGGTGCTCGCCGACCGTGCGCACCAGCTCGACGACGCGCAGCGCGGCGGCCGGCTCCGGCTCCGAGAGACCAGCGATCGCCTCGATGCCCTCCTCCACAAGGCCTTCGAGCAGGAGACCGGACACGGCGGCCGCGCGATCCCGGGCGGCGTCCGGCGACGTGCCCCAGACCCCGGCGATGAGGTCGGCGGCGAGCCCTCGCGCCTCACGTAGCGCGGAGGCCGGATCGCCCGCCGGGATCGGCGGCGTCTCGTCGCCGACCCCGGCTGACGATCCGGAGCCCGCGCGGTCGCCGAGCGCCCACGGCAGCACCAGCTCGTCGGCGACGGGTCCGGGGAACGCGGTCACCAAGCGGCCGAGCCGCTCGGCGTCGGGCGGCAAGGGGGACTCGGATGACCTCGGAGCGGTGGGACCGCGCGCGGCGACCTCCGGCGGTGCCGCCGGGCCGATCTGCAGCAGGGAGACGGCGCCGCCGAGCGCGCCCCACTCGATCACGTCGGCGGCCACGGTGGCGGCGGCGCGGCGCGCGAGCTC
>JBOGVD010000096.1:0-11241 GCA_050696355.1 Actinomycetota bacterium | reverse complement strand
CCTCTCGATCCTCCCGGACCACGCACGATGGGCGGACTTCTTCTTCCGGCTCTCCCTGATCGTGATCGACGAGGCGCACGTGTGCCGTGGGGTGTTCGGCTCGCACGTGGCGATGGTCCTCCGGCGTCTCCGGCGGCTGATCGAGCACTACGGGGGCACCCCCCGCTGGTGCCTGGCGAGCGCCACGGTGGGCAACCCGGGCGAGCTGGCCTCGCGGTTGACCGGTCTCGACGTCGAGGTCGTCGAGGGGATCGGCGGGCCTGCCGGTGACAAGCTCTTCGCGCTCTGGAACCCGCCGATCGTGGACGAGGAGACCGGCCGGCGGCGGAGCGCGCTGGCCGAGGCGTCCTGGCTGATGGGCAGGCTCGTCGCGAAGGACGTTCGGACGATCGGCTTCACCAGGTCGCGGCGGGCCGCGGAGCTCCTCGCGGAGTTCACGCGCCGGGAGGTCGGCGACGCCGCCCTCCGTGACCGGATCGTCTCCTATCGCGCGGGCTACCTGGCGGAGGATCGCCGCACGATCGAGCGCCGCCTCGCGGAAGGCGACCTCGTCGCCGTGGCCGCCACCAGCGCGCTCGAGCTCGGGATCGATATCGGATCCCTCGACGCCGCCGTGCTCACCGGCTATCCGGGCACGCGGGCGTCGATGTGGCAACAGGCGGGCCGCGCCGGGCGGCGGGCCGACGGGTCGCTCGCGATGCTCGTCGCGCAGGACGACCCCCTCGACCAATACCTGGTCCATCACCCGGAGGATCTCTTCGACAAACCGGCCGAGGCCGCGGTGATCGACCCGGAGAATCCGTACGTGCTCGAGCCGCACCTGCGCTGCGCGGCGCGCGAGCTGCCGATCACGGACGATCAGCAGGCGTTCTTCGGTCCGGAGGCCGCCGCCGCGCTCGAACGGATGAGTGAGCGCGGCGAGCTCGCCCGCCGTCGAGACGCCTGGCACGACGCCGGACGCGAGTCACCACACCGACAGGTGGACGTGCGCGCCGGGGCGGGCAGCGTCTACACGATCGTGAACGGCGCGACCGGCGAGGTGATCGGCACCGCCGACGAGCACCGCGCGTTCGCCACCCTGCACCCGGGTGCGGTCTACCTGCACATGGGCGAGCAGTTCCTCGTGCGAGAGCTGAACCTCGAGCGCGGGGTCGCCGCCGTCGAGCCGGCCGACCCGGACTACTACACGCAGGCTCGGAACATCACGGACATCGAGATCGTGGAGGAGCGGGAGCGCGGCGTGCTCGGCGACATCGACGTGTCGTTCGGCGACGTGCTCGTGACCGACCAGGTCGTCGGCTTCGTCCGCAAGCTGGTCTCGACGAACGAGGCCGTCGACGAGGAGACGCTGGCGCTGCCGCCGCAGCGGCTGGAGACGCGCGCGCTCTGGCTCACGATCTCCGGCCAGGTGATCGCCCGTGCGGCCGTGACGCCGCGGCAGCTCCCCGGCGCGATCCACGCGGCCGAGCACGCGGCGATCGGCCTCATGCCGCTGATCGCGACGTGCGATCGCTGGGACCTCGGCGGCGTCTCGACCCCGCTGCACCCCGACACGGGCCTCACCACGATCTTCATCCATGACGCGTATCCGGGCGGCGCCGGGATCAGCGAACGGGGGTTCCGCCACGTGGAGCGGCTCCTCCACGCCACCCTGGAGACGATCCGCCAGTGCCCCTGCTCGCTGGGATGCCCCTCCTGCGTCCACAGCTCCAAGTGCGGCAACGGCAACGAGCCGCTGGACAAGCCGGCCGCGGCCTCGCTCCTGGCGGCGATCCTCGGCGTTCACTGGGGCTGAGGGGCCGGCGGGCGACCGAGCCCGAAAGCCCGCACCGAGGGCTGCCATACTCCGGCCGTGAGCGAGGGGCCGTACATCTCCGTGATCGGCGCCGGCCAGGCGTCCGACGACGAGGCGGCGGCGGCCGAGGAGATCGGCAGGCGGCTCGCGGAGGCGGGCGCCGTCCTCGTCTGCGGCGGGCTCGGCGGGGTGATGGACGCGGCCGCGAAGGGCTGCGGGGCCGCCGGCGGCACCTCGATCGGGATCCTGCCGGAGGACGATCGCGCCCACGGCTCGCCCCATCTCACGATCCGGGTCGCGACCGGGCTGGGTGAGGCCCGGAACGCGATCGTGGCGCGCGCCGCCGACGCCGTGATCGCGATCGGCGGGGAGTTCGGGACGCTCTCGGAGATCGCGCTGGCCCTCAAGATGGGCAAGCCGGTCGTCGGGCTCGGCACCTGGTCCCTCGACCTCGAGGGACTTCCCGGCGACCCGCTCCAGCGCGCGGCCGACCCGGCCGAGGCCGTCTCCCGTGCCCTGGAGGCGGCGGAACGGGCTGGCGGGCCCCCCGTAGTAGGCGGGGCGTCCTACGGCTAATGGGCCGGTCACTCTTGACGTAGGTGCGTTCGAGAGTGCACCCTCAACGGGCACTCTCGTACTGGCGTCTGAAGAGGAGCGTTGCGCTCATGGGATACATCGCCATCGTGCTGGCGACGGCGTGGACCGCCGTCGTGGTGGGGACCATCCTCGAGAGCGTCGACGCATCGGCAGGTTCGATCGTGTTCCTCCGGCGCACCCTGCTCACGCCGGGCAACCGGACCGGCGTCCTCATCATGTGTGGACTGGCGGCGTCGGCGGGGCTCGCCCTGGCGGCGGCCGTCGCCTACCAGCGCGGTCGCCGGCTGAAGCGCCGACAGGCGTCCGAGCTCGACGCCCGGACCGAGGAGATGGCGACGCGGGCCGCGGGCGATGTCGCTCGGGCGGGGCTGCTCTCGTGGCGGGTCGAGGAGCTCCAGACATCGATGGAGGACCTCACCAATCGCCGCGACCAGATCCTGGACGAGATGGAGACAGCGCAGCGGCGCACCTCCGAGCTGCGGAAGCTCTCCGACGACTACAAGCGGTCGGTCAGCGAGATGCAGGACCGTCTCATCGTGCTGCCCGATACCGAGGACGAGCTCGAGCGGCGTCGCTCGCAACGGCAGTCGGCCGATCCGGCCGGATAGACCCGCGATCCCGTCCGGGATCTCCCGATCAGGGACCCGCGCGCCATCGCCGCACGATCCGAGCCGCCGCCGCGCGCTCGACGGGCGAGAGCCCCACCACCAGGAGCGCCACGGCGTAGACGCCGGCGCCGGCCGCGGCCGAGACCAGCAGGTCGACGAACCACCGGTCATCGGGCATCGCCGCGTGCGCCAGCCCCATCGTGAGGGCGCCCAGCACGGTCGGCACCGCCAGCCGGAACCAGGCGCCGTCGAACGGCCAGATCCCGAGGAACCGCCGGACCAGCACCAGGCGGCACACCGCTGAGAACGACAACGTGATCGCCTGCGCGATCGCCGCTCCGCGGACCCCGAGGCTCGACGGCCCCGCGAGCACCAGCGCCACCCCGATGTCGATCGCGAACCCGGCCAGGTAGACGATGAGGTCCCACCCCGTGCGGCCGGTCATGATCAAGATGAAGCCGACCGTGCCGACCATGACCGGCACGATCATCCCGACGATCAGGATCCGGAGCGCGTCCGCCCCGCCCGTGAACTCCGGGCCGAAGATCCGCAGCGTCTGCTCGGGCAGGATCCCGAGCACCAGCAGCACCGGGATCGTGGCCGCGAGCGTCCACCGCGTCACGTTCTTGTAGAGCCGGTCGAGCTGCTCGCGCTCGCCTCGGTGATGGAGGTCGGCCACGAACGGGCTGAACGTGAGCGACACCGACGTGAGGAACAGGAACAGGGCCTGCCCGGCGCGGAGCACTGCGCCGTACACGCCCACCCGTGAGGCTCCGGCGGCGCCTCGGTCGCTCCAGAGCACCGACAGGACGAACAGGTCGGTCCAGAAGATCAGCTGCGAGAAGAGCGTGGCCGGCGCTCGGAGCGCTCCGAAGCGCACGAGCGCTCCGGCACGTTCCTCGGCGAACCCCTTCCCGGCCGGCGCCCCCGTCGGGAACCGGCGTCGCTCGCGTTCCCAGCCGACCAGGGCGATCGCCAGCGCGAGGGCCCACGATGCCCCGAACGCGAGGGTCGTCATGCCCGCGGTCTTGGAGCCCAGCCAGAACAGGAGCATGAGAGCGATCCATCCGATCGGCTGGACGACCCACTGCGCGTACAGGGTGTAGCGCATGATCTTCAGCCCGCGCGTGGCGCCCATCGCGACGAACGCCAGCGCAGCGAACGGCACGGTCACCGCGGCCGCGCGGAACGCGGGCTCGGCGAGCGCGGGCACCGCCGTGAACCGCTCGGCGAGCCATCCGGACGCGAGGAAAGCCGCAGCCGCCAACGGCACGGAGACGGCGGCGGCGATCAGAAGCGAGCGTCGGACCAGCCCGCGCGCCCGGGCCACCTCGCCCCGTCCCGCGAGGATCGCCACCAGGCGCACGTTCGCCACGTCCATCCCGAACCGGGTCGCCGCCGCGGCGATGAACGCGGCCTGCGTGGTGAGCGTGACCACACCGAACGCCTGGTCGCCGAGCGAGTTGGTGATGAGGACCTGCGCCGCGAACGTGGCGACGGCGCCGATCGCGAGCCCGAGCACGTTCTGCCCGGTCTGGCCGACGATCACCCGCTGGTCGGAGGCGCTCACCGCTCGGAGCTTACGGTGCGCGATCCGACCGTCCGGGAGGCCGGCTTCAGGCGCGGAGTCGAGCGCGGACTACCGCGTCAGCCGCGCTCGGAGCTCGATCGGTACGGAAGCGAGCGCCTTGCCCACCGGGCAGTTCGTCTTGGTCGTGTGCGCGAGGGCCTCGAACTCGGCGGGGTCGATCCCGGCCACCATCGCCTCGCTCTCCAGGTCGATGCCCGTGATCGCGAAGCCGCGCTCTCCCTTGTCCAGGTTGACGGCGGCGACGGTCCGCACCGACTCAGGCACGTGCCCCGCGCGCTCCAGGTCCCCGGCGAGCGCCATGGAGAAACAGCCCGCGAGGGCCGCTCCGATCAGCTCCTCGGGGTTCGATCCTTCCTGGTCCTCGAACCTCGTCGGGAACGAGAACACCCCCGAGACCTCGCCGCTCTCGGTCCAGAAGCGGCCCTTCCCGTCCTTCAGCGGGCCGTCCCACGACGCTTCGCTCGTGCGGATCTGCATGGATCGCTCCTTCGCTCTCGCTCCCCCCATCTGGTCCTCTACCCCCCTCGCGGCCGCAGCAACCGGCGTGGGTCGAGGAACGATCCCTGAAGGGGTACCCTCGGCGCCGGAACCCGTCTGGGAGGAGCATCCGTGAGCTTCGACGTGCTCAGCGATCTGAACTGGCTGGCGGTGCTCGTAGCCGCGCTCGCATACTTCGCGATCGGCGCCGTGTGGTACGCGCCGCCCCTGTTCGGCAAGGCGTGGATGGCGGCCGGCGGGCTGGCCGCCCCCGAAGCGGGCTCCCGTCCGAGTCCGCTGATCTACCTCACCCCGCTGATCGGCAGCCTGCTCTCCGCGGTCGCGCTGGCGATGCTGGCGAAGGCGACCGGAACCGACAAGCTCCAGCGGGGCATCGTGCTCGGGGTCGTCGTAGCGATCGGATTCGCGGTCTCGATCACGTTCGTCACGGCTCAGTTCGAGTCGGAGAAGCCGAAACCGATGGTGTGGGGCGCGATCACCGCCGGCTACCACGTCGTGGGAAACCTGATCGCCGCGATCGTCATCGCGACCTGGCAGTAGACGGCGCTAGACCGCGCGGCGGTAGCGGCGGACGGCGAGCGGCGCGAAGACGAGCAGGATCCCGGCGATCCACAGGAGCGACTCCCAGACGTCGGAGGAGTGGCCGACCGCGCTGTCGCCGAGCGTGAGGAACCGGATCGCCTTCGCCGTCACGGAGACCGGTTGGTGGTTCGCCCACGGCTGCAGCCACCCCGGCATCGACTGCACCGGGACGAAGAGCGATGAGGCGAACACGAGCGGCGCGAGCACCGGGAACGCTGCCGCCTGGGCGGTCTCTGGGTCACCGACCAGGAGGCCGACGCTCGCGAAGATCCAGCTCATGGCGTACCCGAACATGAGGAGGAGGAGGATCCCGCCGAGCAGCCCGAGAGCGTCGGTGTGCACCCGGAACCCGACCAGGAATCCGACGACGAGCATCAGCAGTACCACGAACAGGTTCCGGGTGAGGTCGGCCAGCGTACGACCGGCGAGCACAGCGCTCCGAGCCATCGGCAGCGACCGGAACCGCTCCATCAGCCCGCTTTTCATGTCGGATGCGAGCCCGATCGCCGTCGCCATCGCACCGAACACGACCGTCTGGACGAAGACCCCGGGCATCAGGAAGTCCACGTACGGGAAGGGGACGGGCACGGCGATCGCGCCCCCGAACACGTAGCGGAACATCACCACGAAGATCACCGGCTGGATCGTCGAGAACACGACGAGCTGCGGGACCCGACGGTACGCGATCAGGTTGCGGCCGGTCACGGCGAGCGCGTCTCGGATCGCGCGCACCGGCAGCGACCGCTCGCGGACGATCTCGGTGGCCACGTCCACGCTCATGCGGCCCCCCTCCGCCGACGCCGCCCCCCGGCGGCCGGTTCTTCGCCGGCGAGCTCCTCGCCGGCGCCGACCTCCTCCGCATGACGGCCGGTGAGCGCGAGGAAGACGTCGTCGAGGCTCGGCTCGTGCACCGCCAGGGTGGCCGGGGCGAGCTGCGCCCCGTCGAGCTCGCGGAGGACGTCAACGAGCAGCCGAGGGCCCTCGTTCGAGCTGAGACGGACCAGGGTCCCCTCGCGCTCGACCCCGGGATGACGTCCGGCGAGGAGCGCGCGGGCCTGCTCCGCGATGGACGCATCGTCGAAACCGAGCTCCGCGACGGTGCTGCCGAGCTGCGCCTTCAGGACCGAGGGCGCGTCGTTCGCGATCACCTGGCCGTGGTCGATCACCGCGACCCGCTCGGCGAGCCGGTCGGCCTCCTCGAGGTACTGCGTCGTGAGCAAGACGGTCGTGCCGTCCTGCACGAGCTCGTTGATCATGTCCCAGAGCCCGTTCCGACTGTGAAGGTCGAGCCCCGTGGTGGGCTCATCGAGGAACAGCACCGGGGGTCGTGGCACCAGCGCGGCCGCGACATCCAATCGCCGACGCATCCCGCCGGAGTACGTCCGGACGGGCCGGTCGGCGGCATCGCTGAGATCGAACCGCTCCAGCAGCTCCCCGGCCCTCGGTGGGATCGCGGATGTCTCCATCTGGGTCAGCAGCCCGATCAGGCGCAGGTTCTCTCGCCCGGTCAGGTTGGGGTCCACCGCCGCGAACTGCCCGGCGAGGCCGATCCGGCGACGGACCGCGTCGGGCTCGGCGACGACGTCGTGCCCGAGGACCGCGGCCCGGCCACCGTCGGGCTCCAGCACCGTCGCGAGGATCCGCACGGCTGTGGTCTTCCCTGCTCCGTTGGGACCGAGGAGGCCGAACACCGAGCGTGTGGGCACCGAGAAGTCGATCCTTTCGAGGGCGACCACGTCGCCGAACCGTTTCGTAAGTCCCTCGACCTCGATCGCCTGGCCGTCCACGGCGTCACCCTCCCATAGATAGTTGAATCATGTCAACCATCCAGCGGCTCCGATGGTTGAAGAGACTGGACCATCGAACGCGACTCGGCTACGATAGAGGCGTGGTCGCGCGGATGTCTGCGAAGCAGGACCTGGCCGCCCAGGCGTGGCGGCCCCTGGCGCGCTTCTTCTTCGACACGGTGCGTCACCGCCAGCGGATCCTGAGCAGCGAGGGCCTGTCCCCGAACGACATCCGGGCCCTGATGGTCCTCGATCCCTCCGAAGGACGGGCGATGGGCGACCTGGCGGATGCGTGGAGCTGCGACGCGTCGAACGCCACGTTCATCGTCGACCGCCTCGAGGAGCGCGGGCTGGCGGAGCGTCGAACGGTCCCGACGGATCGTCGTCTCAAGCACGTCGTGCTCACCGAGCGCGGCGCCGAGATCCGCGGCCGCGTGCTCGAGCGCTTCTTCGAACCCCCTCCGGAACTCCTCGAGCTGAGCCGCGCGGACCTGGAGGCCCTGCGGGGGGCCGCCGCCCGGCTCCCCCTTGCTGAGGGATGGGGAGTGCGCGCCGGTGCGCCGTCCCATACCCCGTGAACGACCGACGCGTGCCGACCTCACCCGTGTCATGCTGAGATAACGGTCGGATGCGCGCCCTCGTGAAGCAGGAGGCGGGACCCGGCCTCGTCATGACGGAGGTCCCGGAGCCCGAGAACGGGATCAACGACGTCCTGATCCGCGTGGATCGGACGGGGATCTGCGGGACCGACCTCCACATCGAGGAATGGAACGAGTGGGCGCAGCAGGCGGTCCCGGTCCCCCTCGTGATCGGTCACGAGTTCGTCGGTGAGATCGTGGACGTCGGGTCGAACGTGAGCGACTTCCGCCCGGGCGATCTCGTGAGCGGCGAGGGGCATGTCGTGTGCGGACGGTGCCGGAACTGCATGGCCGGGCGGCGCCACCTCTGCAACGACGCGACCGGGATCGGCGTGAACCGACCCGGCGCGTTCGCGGAGTACATCGCGCTGCCGATGACGAACGTGTGGCACCACGACGCAGCGATCGATCGCGACGTGGCGGCGATCTTCGACCCGTTCGGCAACGCCGTGCACGCCGCGCTCCAGGTCCCTGTGCTCGGCGAAGACGTGCTGATCACGGGCGCAGGCCCGATCGGGCTGATGGCGGCTGCGGTCGTTCGGCACGCCGGCGCCCGCTACGTCGTGATCACCGACGTGAACCCGTACCGCCTCGAGCTCGCGCGGAAGATGGGGGTGACCGTCGCTCTCGACGTCCGCGAGGGGTCGCTCGCCGAGACGCAGACGTCGCTGGGGATGCGCGAGGGCTTCGACGTCGGCCTCGAGATGAGCGGCAACCCGGCGGCGCTCCGCGACATGGTGGAGAACCTGTCGCACGGCGCGAGCATCGCCCTGCTCGGGCTGCCGGACGAGCCGTTCGCGATCGACTGGAACACGGTGATCTTCGACCAGCTCACGATCCGGGGCGTCTACGGCCGGGAGATGTACGAGACCTGGTACATGATGACGGTGATGCTGCAGAGCGGCCTCGACATCGCGCCGGTGATCACGCATCGCTTCCCGGCCGAGGCGTTCGAGGACGCGTTCGCCGCGATCCGCACCGGCGAGACCGGCAAGGTGCTCCTGTACTGGAGCGAGGGATCGTGACGAGCGAGACCGTTCGGCCGGCGCTCGCGGCCGAGCTCGAGGAGATCCGCGGCGCGGGCCTGGAGAAGCCCGAGCGCGTACTGACGTCGCGACAGCGGGCCCGGGTCGGCGTGCGCGGCACCGAGGGCGATGTCCTCAACCTGTGTGCGAACAACTATCTCGGGCTCGCCGACCACCCCGAGGTGATCGCGGCCGCGCACGCCGCGATGGAAGGCTGGGGCTTCGGGCTCGCCTCGGTCCGCTTCATCTGCGGCACGCAGGAGATCCACAAGGAGCTGGAGGACGCGCTGAGCGCCTTCCTCGGGACGGAGGACACGATCCTCTACTCCTCGTGCTTCGACGCGAACGGCGGCCTCTTCGAGGTGCTGCTCGGCGAGGAGGACGCGGTGATCTCCGACGAGCTGAACCACGCCAGCATCATCGACGGGGTCCGTCTCTCGAAGGCGAAGCGGTTCCGCTACCGCAACAACGACATGGACGACCTGGAGAACCAGCTGAAGGAGGCGTCCGGCGCCCGGCGCCGCCTGATCGCGACCGACGGCGTGTTCTCGATGGATGGCTTCCTCGCGGACCTGCCCGCGATCTGCGACCTGGCAGAGCGTCACGACGCGATGGTGATGGTGGACGACTCGCACGCGGTCGGGTTCATGGGCCCGAGCGGCCGGGGCACGCCCGAGCATCACCGCGTGATGGACCGCGTGGACATCCTCACGGGGACGATGGGCAAGGCGCTCGGCGGCGCGAGCGGCGGCTACCTCAGCGGGCCGAAGGAGCTCGTCGAGCTGCTGCGCCAGCGGTCGCGACCGTACCTGTTCTCGAACACGATCGCGCCCGCCGTGGTGGGCGGCTCGCTGAAGGCGATCGAGCTGCTCACGGCCTCGAACGAGCTGCGGGACCGGCTCGAGGAGAACACGCGGTTCTTCCGAGCCGAGATGGAGAGGGCGGGCCTCGACGTGCTGCCCGGCGAGCACCCGATCGTGCCGGTGATGCTCGGCGACGCCGCCCTCGCCGGACGCATGGCCGAGGCGATGCTCGCGAAGGGCGTCTATGTGATCGGCTTCTCCTATCCCGTGGTGCCGAAGGGGAAGGCGCGCATCCGGGCGCAGGTCTCGGCGGCGCACACGCGCGAGGACCTCGCGTTCGCCGTCGGTGCGTTCTCGGAGGCGAGGGCCGGGCTGACCTAGGGCCGGTCAGCCGGCGTGACGGTCGAGATGGGCGTCGAGTCGACCCTCGAGGGCATCGAACCGACTCGCGACGGCGTCGAATCGCGAATCCATCCGCGCGCCGAGGGCATCGATGCGCGATCCTAGGGCATCGATGCGCGATCCGAGATAGAAGAGGCTCCCCAACGAGGTGGCAGCGAGCAGTCCGATCGTGGTCCAGACGGCGGCGTCCATGTCGTCGAGCGTAGCATCGGGCTCCTGCTCTCACGGTGAGACAGCTCATACGATCGTAGATCCCCGCTCGGGAGAGCCGTCCGAAGCCGAACAACGTACGGAGGGCCTGTGGGCGGTGAACCTCGCGACCGCTCTCAGGCAGAGCACGGACGTCGACGGTGACGGGGCGGCGTGGTCTCCGGACGGGAGACGGATCGCCTCCTCGGATGGCGCAACCGCGATCTGGATCGTGAACGCGGACGGCACGGGTGGACACCGCCCGGTGACCGACCTGCCTCCGGATACTGACTTCGCACCCGAGCGGGAGGTGTTCGGGGCGCGATGGTCGCCGGACGGGTCCTGGATCCCTTCTGCAGTGACGCGTCACGACCGGGGCACCACGACCTTCACAAGATCCACCCGACGGCAACGGGCTCGTGCAGCTGATGGAGACGCCCGAGTACGAGTGCGGGGCCACGTGGCGTCCGGATCGAGCGCTCTACGGCACCCCGGGGCGCTCCGGCGCATCCGTGATCGGCACCGGGCTGTGGAAGACCGCCTCGACGTTGTTCCCGTGGAGGTCGTTGACGTACGCCGCGTAGTAGCGCTCCGAGTACTGGACCCAGACGCCGGGCTCGCCGCGGGCGCTCGCGCCCGCGGGGAGCGCGGCGTCGAAGAACGCGTCCACGGCGTCGCGATCGGCGGAGTCGAACGCCACGTGCGACGCGGTCGTGACCGGAGAGC
>JBOGVD010000095.1:0-27668 GCA_050696355.1 Actinomycetota bacterium | reverse complement strand
CGATCCGGCTACGTCGAGTACGGGAGGATTGAGGGCTGCCCGCGGGGCCATGCCCACGTTCACCTGGTCAAGGACCTGCGGGCCCGGCCGTTGACGTAGCGGCTGTTGATGATCGCCACGCGCCCCGGCGCCCGAAGCCGCAGGAGCAAGCTCCCCTGCCATCACCCGCCGAATCAACTGCAGAGATCGCCTTACTTGATCTGCAAGTTGACCCCGAGAAGGACCAGGGGCCACAACAGGACCGCGAGGACTGCCGAGACGATCGGCTTCAGCTTGTCGAGATGGTCGAAGTAGTTTCACGGGGGAGGTCTCACCGATGAGTCACGGGTTTCAGCAGCCGTCGCCGCGCCGGGTGGTGAGAACATGTCCCCGCCGTGGATCCCCACCTGCTGGACATCTTCCTTGGCGAGATTCGGCGTCAGTGTAGGTTCGGCCTCGCGGCGGCGGGGGACGTCAACGCCTCGATGCAGTCCCGGGGCAGCGCCTCCGCGCCGAGGGCGGGGCCAACGGCAAACTGTCCGAGCGGACCATGCTCTCCGCGTTCCGAGTCCTTCGGACCGCTCTCAGGCAGGCCGTGAAGTGGCGGGTGATCGACCGGGACCCGACGGACGCCGTGCATGCGCCGCGCCCGGCGCGCTTCCCCGCCCCCGTGATCGCGGCCGAGCAGGCCCGGGCGGTCATGGCTGCCTTCGTCGCGCACTCTCTCGAGCCCGCGGTGGCGCTCGCGCTCGGCGCCGGCCTTCGCGCGGGCGAGGTCGCCGGGCTCCGGTGGTCGGCTGTCGATCTCGACACGGGGATCCTCCGTGTCGATGGGACCCTGCAGCGGGTCCGCATCGAGGGGAAGTGGTGTCTCGAGTTCGGCGAGCCCAAGACCGACCGATCGAGGCGCGTCCTCGATCTTCCGGCCTGGACCGTCGACGTCCTGCGGGCGCACCGGAAGCATCAGGCCGAGCGACGGTTGTTCCTCGGCGAGGCCTGGACCGATCTCGATCTCGTCCTCGAGCGAGGGGACGGCTCCGCGTTGGACCCGTGTGGGCTGTCGGACCGCTTCCGGCGGCGCCTACGCGACGCCGGGCTCCCGCTGGTCCGGTTCCACGACGTCCGGCACGCGCACGCGACGCTGCTCCTGGCCGACGGCTACCCGCTCAAGGCGATCAGCGAGCGCCTCGGGCACTCCACGATCGGGATCACCGGCGACCTCTACGCCCACGTCACGCCGGCACTCGCGAGCGAGGCTGTCCGCCGGCTGGACACCATCTTCGGACCGGCGGCCGGGGAATGAGGCGCCGCCCGCCTGCACCATCGTGCACCAACTTCGCAGGGCACCGACCAGCGGCGCTCCGCGGGCACCGCCTGGCGCATGGCCTCTCAGCAGGCGAAACGCCCCCTGGGCATCCGAGGGGACCCGAGCCGATCTTCGCCCTGTCCATCTTGAAAACCGTTAGCGGGGCAACTCGCTCGTGGGTTCGAATCCCACTCCTCCCGCGCTACTTCTTGCCGAAGAACACGTCGAAGACGGACCGAAGGGTCCGCCGACCGTCGGCGGTCGTGAGCAGGTCCTTGCCGAATCCGATCACGGCTTCCTTCACGTCCTCGCCGACGCCATCCTCACCTCCGCGAGCGTCCTTCGATCTCGTCCGCGCGGCTTTCCCTGTTCCCCGTTCCGCGTTCGCTCCTTGGCTCGCCTTCGCCTTCTCCAGCCGGGCGGTGATCATCTCGTGCGCGCTCTGGCGATCCACGGTCTCCGCGTACTTCGCGCGGAGGCTGCCGCCGGCGATCAGCGCGGTCCGGGTCGGTTCGTCGACCGCCGCCATCAGCGAGTCGGGTGGCACGAGGCGTGTCGCCGCGACGGGTGTCGGCACGCCCTTCGGCGAGAGTCCGCTGATCACGGCCTCCCCGATCCCGAGCGACGTGAGGGTCTCCTCCAGCTCGTAGTGCTCCGTCTTCGGGAAGGTCCGCACGGTCTTGCGGAGCGCCTCCTCGTCATCGGGCGTGAAGGCGCGGAGCGCGTGCTGGACGCGGTTGCCGAGCTGGGACAGCACGCTCTTCGGCACATCGGTCGGCGAGTGCGTCACGAAGTAGACGCCGACCCCTTTCGAGCGTATGAGGCGAGCGGTCAGCTCGATCTGCTCCATCAGGGCGTCGGACGCGTCATGGAAGAGCAGATGAGCCTCGTCGAAGAAGAACGCGAGCTTGGGCTTCGGCAGATCGCCGACCTCCGGCAGCTCTTCGTAGAGCTGCGCGAGCATCCAGAGCATGAACGTGCTGAACAGCCGCGGACGGTCCATCACGTCGGACAGCTCGAGCGCGGAGATGACGCCGAGCCCTTCCGGGGTCGTCCGCAGCAGGTCGGCGACATCGAACTCGGGCTCTCCGAAGAGACCCGCTGCGCCCTCCTGCTCCAGGGTGACGATCGACCGCATCAGCACGCCGACGGTCGCTTTCGAGATCCCGCCGTACGCCTCCAAGACCGGCTTGCCGGCGTCGGAGGACAGGAACAGCAGCGTCGTGCGGAGGTCGTCCAGGTCCAGCAACGGCAGTTGCTCGTCGTCGCAGTACTTGAAGACGAGCGCCAACACCGACGTCTGCGTCTCGTTCAGGTCCATCACCTTGCTGAGCAAGAGCGGGCCGAACGAGTGCACGGTTGCCCGGACCTGCGCGCCGAGTGCGCCGGATATCGACAGCAGCTCGACGGGGTGTCCCTTCGCCTGCATCTCCCGATCGAGGGACGCACATCGTTCCCGCACCTTGGGATCGGTCGCGTCCCCCGGCATCGCGAGGCCGGTGAGGTCGCCCTTCACATCCCCCAGCAGGACGGGCACGCCGAGGTCGGAGAGCTGCCCCGCCATGATCTGGAGGGTCTTGGTCTTGCCGGTTCCGGTCGCGCCGGCCACGAGCCCGTGACGGTTGAGGATCGAGACGGCGAGCTGGACCCGGACGTCGGACGCGACGTCGCCCTCGAGCATGGGGCTGCCGAGGATCAGCGCCGGTTCGGCCAGGGCGTAGCCCTCGGCCATCTCCGTGCGGAAGGACGCGTCCATGTGCGCCGGAGCCTAGACGAGCGGGTTGGAGACGGCCTTCCGCCCTAGCGCTTGCCACCGCCGAGCAGCCCGCCGAGCAGGTCGCCGGGGCCGCCCCCTCGGCCGCCACGGGCTCCTCCCAGCACTCCGCCGAGCAGGTCGCCGAGCCCACCGGCTCCACCGGACCCCGAGGCCTGGCCGCTCCCGCCGCCCCGGAACTGCTTCGCGAGGAAAGCCATCACCAGCGGTGCGAGCATCGGGAGCAGCTTGCCGACGATCCCGCCTCCTCCTCCGCCGCCGAGCCTGCTGACCACTTGGTCGCGGTTGTCGCCGAAGACGTTCGCCACGATCTTGTCGCCGTCGTCGGTGTCGACCTGCTCGACGTCGATCCCGCCCTCGATCAGGGTCGGGTCATGGTCGCCGACCGCCCGGCTCAGCGAGGCGGCGCCGGCGGGGTCTTGCGCGTTGGCCTGCATCCCGCTGAGCAACGCCGGGAGCTCTTGTCGGGTGGCCTGCTCGGCCGTCTGCTCGTCCACGCCGAGCCGGTGGGCGAGCTGGTCCATGGGGATCTGGGACAGAAGCTCGTCGAGGTCGGTCATCGCGTCGTCCCTCCTCGGAGCGTTCGATCGGGCCTGGCCGATCGGGCTGGTCGATCTTCGAAGTATGCCGTGTCCAGGAGGACCTGGCATCGGAGCGTCGAGGATGCCGGACGCCACGTTCCGCTCCGTATCCTGAGCGGTGTGACCGGAACCCTGCGGAACGACAGTCTCCTGCGTGCGCTCAGACTCGAGTCGGTGGATCGCACCCCGGTGTGGTTCATGCGTCAGGCGGGTCGGTACCTGCCGGAGTACCGTGAGATCCGCGGGACCGACGACATCCTCGAGGCGTGTCGCCGGCCGGAGCAGGTGCTCGAGCTCACGTTGCAGCCGCTGCGACGGATGCCACTCGATGCCGCGATCCTGTTCTCCGACATCATGGTCCCGATCGCCGCGATCGGTGTGCCCGTCCGGATCGAGGCCGGGCGCGGCCCGGTGCTGGACCGGCCGATCCGAGACGCCGAAGGTGTGGCGCGGATCCGGCCCCTGGATCCCGACAGCGACGAACCGCACGTCTCTGAGGCGATCCGGCTCACGGTGAAGGAGCTGGAGGTGCCGCTCCTCGGGTTCTCCGGAGCGCCGTTCACGCTCGCGAGCTACCTGATCGAGGGAGAGCCGAGCCGGACCTTCGTCCGCACGAAGGCGCTGATGTACGGCGAACCCGCGGTCTTCGAGCGTCTGTTGGGCTCCCTCGCCGAGATCGTGGTCGCGCATCTCCGCGCCCAGGTGGAGGCGGGGGCGACCGCCGTGCAGGTCTTCGACTCGTGGGTCGGAGCGTTGGATCGAGACGACTATCGCCGGTTCGTCCTGCCTCACTCGGCGAGGGTGTTCGAGGGGATCGCCGATGACGTGCCGGCGATCCATTCCGGGGTCGGCACGGGTCACCTCCTGGACCTGATGCGTGAGGCGGGGGGCGACGCGGTCGGCGTCGACCACCGCGTCCCGCTCGACGGCGCCTGGACGACGATCGGCCACGACCGGGCGATCCAGGGGAACCTCGATCCGACGGTCCTGCTCGGTCCGTGGGACGCGGTCGAGCGGAAGGCGCGCGACGTCCTGTCGCGCGCCGACGGCCGGCCGGGGCACGTGTTCAACCTCGGCCACGGGGTGCTCCCGGACACGCCCGTCGAGCATCTCCAGCGGCTCGTGGAGCTGGTCCACTCGGAGTCGGAGCAGCGCGCGCCGTGACGGCCCCGCTGGGCATCCTCGTCATGGCCTACGGAACGGCGAGCGGGCCGGACGACGTCGAGCGCTACTACACGGACATCCGCGGCGGTCGGGTGCCGTCGCCGGAGCACCTCGCGGAGCTGCGGGACCGTTACGCCGCGATCGGCGACGTCTTCCCGCTGCTGGACACGACCCGCGCCCAGGCGGAGGGCCTGCCCTCCCGGCTGAGCGAGGCGGGGACGCCGGCCCGCGCCTACCTCGGGATGAAGCATGCACCACCGTTCATCCCCGAGGCGGTGGCGCGCATGCGCGAGGACGGCATCGACCGGGCCGTCGGCATCGTGATGGCGCCCCACTGGTCCGGCATGTCCGTGGAGACCTACGTCGAACGTGTGCGCGCGGCGATCCACGAGCTGGGCGGCGGACCGCGGTTCTCGTTCGTGCGCGCGTACCACGCGCATCCGTCCTTCGTGCGGTTCCTGGCCGCGCGGGTCGCCGGCGCGCTCGGGCAGCTCGGGACGGACGAGCGAGCCGGCGCGAGGGTGCTGTTCACCGCGCACTCGCTCCCGACCCGCGTCGTGCAGGACGGCTCGCTCCGGTGCAAGACCTGCGACTGCGCGGACTCGTGCCGCTACCGCGACGGGCTCCAGGAGACCGCCGACCTCGTGGCCGAGGAGCTGGGGCTCGGCGCCTACGGGATCGCCTGGCAGAGCGCCGGGCGGACCGCCGACCCCTGGTGGGGCCCCCCGGTCGAGGAGTCGATCCTGGAAGCAGCCGCGATGCGGCACCCCGCCGTGGTCGTCTGCTCGGGCGGTTTCGTGGCCGACCATCTCGAGACCCTCTACGACCTGGACGTCGAGGCGAAGGGCATGGCGGAGGGAGCGGGCATCCGTTTCGTGCGGACCGAGATGCCGAACGCAGATCCCGCCTTCCTGGACGTGCTCGCCGACGTGGTGCGCGATCACCTCGCGGAGGCCCCTCCCGTGGAAGGCACCGTGACGTGAGGGTCGCCGTCGTGGGCGGCGGCATCGCGGGCCTCGCCACCGCCTTCCACCTGCAGCGGGCGGGCGCGGATCCGATCGTCTTCGAACGGGACGCCACGTACGGCGGGGTCATCGCACCGCCGGTCGACGTCGGCGGTCTCCAGCTGGAGCCCGGTCCCGACTCGCTCGCCGCGCGCAAGCCGTGGGGGGTCGAGCTATGTCGCGAGCTCGGGCTGAGGCCGCTCCCGCCGGGCGCCGCCGGCGCCTACCTCTGGACCGACGCCGGCCTCGTGCCGTTCCTGGCCGGCACCGCCTTCGGCATCCCGGGCGACGTCGGGGACGTGCTGCGGTGGCCCGGCCTGTCACGGGGCGGCCGCGTCCGAGCGCTCGCGGATCTCGTGAAGCGGAAGCGCCGCGGTGGCGAGGAGGAGACGCTCGGGGCCCTCCTGCGACGCCGGCTCGGCGACGAGGCGACCGACCGTGCCGTCGCCCCGCTCCTCGCCGGTCTCCACGCCGGCGACGTCGACCGGCTCTCGGCGGCGGCGACGTTCCCGGAGCTCCTGGCGTGGGAGGCGTCCCAGGGGAGCCTGATCCGAGGGGCCCAGGCGGCGCAGCGGACGCTGACCCGGGTCGACGCCGGGCCGCTCTTCCTCCGACCCCGGCAGGGCATGCGTGAGCTGGTGGACGCGCTCGCGACGACCCTGCGTGAACCCGTCCGAACGACCGCCGAGGTGGCGGGCGTGAGCCCCCGCGACGTGCAGCTCGCGGGCGGCGGATCCGAGCCGGTCGATGCGGTCGTGCTGGCGTGCGGCGCGGCACCGGCGGCCGCGCTCCTCGGTCCCGCCGCGCCGAGCGGCCTCACCGCGATCCGTTCCGCATCCACCGGGGTGGTGTTCCTCGTCTTCCCGCCGGGCACCGCGGGCGCGCTCCCGGACGGGACCGGCTTCGTCGTGCCCCGTGGGCACGCCCCGATGACCGCCGCCACGTTCGTCTCCCGCAAGTGGCCCGACCAAGTGTTCGGCGATCGGGCGGTGGTCCGGTGCTACGTGGGCGGCGCGGGCGACGAGGATGTCCTCGATGCCCAGGACGTCGACATCGTCGAGGCGTGCGCGCGGCACCTCCGCGCCGTCCTCGACCTCCCGGCGCCCACGGCGTCCCGGGTCCATCGCTGGTGGCACGCGATGCCGCAGTACGAGGTCGGCCACCTCGACCGCGTCCATACGATCCGAGCGGAGCTGCCGCCGGGTATCTTCCTCGTGGGGAGCGGCTTCGACGGCGTCGGCGTCTCCGATCTCGCCCGCGCCGTCCAGGAAACGACCGAGCAGGTGCTCGCGTCCGCGGGCGCTCCCCGGAAGGAGCCCGCATGACCGAGACGATCTACACCCTCTACCCGGTGTTCGCCGCGAGCCAGGACCTCCGGGCCGAGCTGTTCGAGGACGATGCGCTCCGCAACGCGGCCGAGGAGATCGAGGCCCTCGTCAAGGACTGGGCTGGCCGCGTGGACGTGCGGGGGACGTACTCGACCGTCGGGTTCCGCGCGGACGCCGACCTCGTGTTGTGGCTCACGTCGGGGTCGGCCGAGGACCTGCAGCGGTTCCTCGTCGAGTTCCGGCGGACCCGCGCCGGCGACCTGCTCGACCCCGTCGTGTCGATGATGGGGCTCGTGAAGCCGGCCGAGTTCACGCCCGATCACCAGCCGGCTTTCGTGCGCGGTGAGGCGGCCCGGACCTATCTCTGCGTCTACCCGTTCGTGCGATCGCCCGAGTGGTACCTCCTGCCACCGCAGGAGCGCGGGGAGCTGCTCGCGGAGCACGGCGTCCTGGGCCGGGAGTTCCCACAGGTCCTCGCGAACACGACCAGCGCCTTCGGGCTCGGCGACTGGGAATGGATCCTCGCGTTCGAGACCGACGAGCTCGACGCCCTCGTGGGTTGTATCCGCCGGCTCCGCGACTCGAAGACGCGGCTGTTCACCAAGGTCGAGACCCCTTTCTTCACGGGCATCCGCAAGGCCGTCGCCGACGTGCTCGACGATCTTCGGTGACCTGGCGCGGATTTTCTGCATCGGCGGGTGGACTGAACGCCGGACCGTGCCGATGATGGATGGATGAAGAGACTCCTCGCTTCCCTGACCCTGTCGACCCTGCTCCTCGCCTCGTGCGCGGACGGTCCCGACGCCGTCAGCCCGAGGGACACCGTGCTGAACGCGATCGCGGCCGTCTATGAGGCCGGAACCCTGCACCAGGAGCTGGAGATGTCCATCACCGCGGACGGCCAGACCTTCTCCTTCTCCGGCGGTGCGGACGTCGACAACCGGAACCAGCGGATCGACATGACGATGGACCTCGGGATGCTCGGCGGCGAGATGCAGATCGTGATGGACCATGGGGTCGTCTACATGCGATCCCCGATGTTCCAGGACGCCTCGACGGAATGGATCAGCATGGATCCCTCGAAGATGGATCCGGCGGCGGCCGCGCAGTTCGGTGGGTTCGGAGCCGGCACCACCGACCCGTCCGCCTACGCCGGGCTGTTCGCGGGCGTGTTCGACGTCGAGGCCTCCGGCGAGCGGCGGATCGCCGGCGTCGAGACGACGCACTACGTCGGCTCGATCGACCTGCAGAAGGTGCTCGAGAGCTTCTCGGAGGTCGTGGGCGAGGACGCCGACGCCGCCACCCGGAAGCAGCTCGAGGCGGCGGTCGAGCAGTTCGAGGCCCTCGGCATCGACGAGAAGATCCCGTTCGAGATCTGGATCGATGCGGACGGGTTGCCGCGACGTCAGCGCATCACGATGGACTTCGGGGACCTCGTGCCGGGAGCCGGGGACGCCAGCATGGAGATGACCGTCGACTACTCGGACTTCGGGGAGGGCGTCGACATCGAGATCCCGAGGCGGTCGGACGTGACCGACGTCACCGAACAGATGGCCGAGGCGGGTGCCGCCGGTGCCGGTTCCGGTGCCGGGTCAAGCTACGGTTAGCAGCGACCACAGGTCCCGGATCACCCGGTGGCCGTCGGCACCGGGCGTCTCGTCGCCGGACCGATCGATCAGGAACGTCTCGATCCCCAGCGCCGCCGCGCCGTCGCAGTAGTCCGGTTGGTCGTCGACGAACACCGCACGCTCAGGTGCGACGTTCCCGAGCCGCCGGAGGGCTTCCCGGTAGATCGTCGGATCGGGCTTGTGGGCGCCCACCTCGAACGAGAGCACGACCACGTCGAGCTCCCGGTCCAGCTCCAGGCGGTCGACGACGAGGCGCGTCGAATGAGAGCAGTTGCTGATCAGCGCGGTCTTCACCCCCCGCTCGCGGAGCGCGCGGATCACGGGCAGGGAATCCTCCCAGAGCTCGACTCCCGCCTCGGCGTACTCGCGCTCCATCTCGAGGAGCGCCGAGATGAGCTCCGGTGTGGCTCGGACGGAGACCGATTCCACGATCGCCTGCATGTCGCCCGCAGCGCTCCCGAAGGCACCGACGGCCCGCGCGGCGCGAGTCTCTCCGTACGCCTGGATCAGGTCGCCCCTCTCCACACCGAGCGTGTCGGCGATCCGCGCTGAAAGCTGACCCCACCGGGTCCTGGCGACCGTGTCGTAGAGGTCGAGAAGCGCGGCATCCACGCTGCCAAGGATAGGCGGGTCCCTCCGCGACGGTGGGTGGCGGTCCCGCACCGCGCCAGGGTCAATCGGACCAGAGGCCGGCGAGGAAGGCGTCGACGTCGGCCGACGCCGTGAGGGGCAGGGGGGCATCGGGAAGCGCGACGACCCGTGGCCCGACGACGTCGAGATGCTCCAGGACCTCGTCCGGGAGGAACCGGGACCGTTGCGAGTAGGAGTGGGGATCCTCCAGGCCCTTCGGCCGACGGTAGTAGCGCTGTGGGTACGTCACGTGCAGGGCGTCCCGGGCCCTGGTGAGCGCCACGTAGAGGAGCCGGCGCTCCTCCTCGATCTCGTCGTCGTCACCCGTCGACATGTCCGAGGGGATCATCCCGTCGGCGGCGTGGATCACGTGTACGACGTCCCATTCGAGGCCCTTGGCGGAATGGATCGTCGTCAGGACCAGGTAGTCCTCGTCCAGGTGCGGCGGGCCGGCGAGATCGCCCGTCGAGGACGGCGGATCCAGGGTGAGGTCGGCGAGGAACTGCCCCCGTGACGCCGACTCCGACGCCAGGAGCTCGAGCTGCTCGAGGTCGCGGATCCGGGCGGCCGCGGCCCCGTACGTTCGGGCGACGACGGGCTCCAGGAAGGTCCGGATACAGGCGAGCTGTCCCGCGGGCGGGAGCGCGTCGCCGTCGAGGCAGTCGCCGAGCGCCGCCCGGAGCTCTCGGATGCCGTCCGCGGCGCCTCTCGGCACCGCGATCGGCTCGCTCAGGAACCGGGTGAGCGGCGACGCCGCGTCCGCGTCGTCGCCGCGCCGAACCTCCAGGTCATCCATCAGTCGGCGGGCCGAGGCGGGTCCCATCCCGTCCAGGAGCTGCAGGACGCGGAACCAGCTGACCTCGTCGAACGGGTTCTCCACGATCCGGAGGCAGGCGAGCGCGTCCTTCACGTGCGCGGCCTCCATGAACTTCAGGCCGCCGTACTTCACGAACGGGATGTTGCGCCGGGCCAGCTCGACCTCGAGGTGATCGGAGTGGTGCGCAGCGCGGAACAGGACCGCCTGCCCCTTCAGCGGCACCCCTTCCTCGCGGTGCGCGAGGACCGCGCGGCACACGGCGTCGCTCTGCTCGGCCTCGTCCAGGCACGCGCGGAGCTCCGGCCGCACGAGGCCCTCGCGTGAGGACCAGAGCGTCTTCTCGTGACGCTGCGGGCTGAGGGCGATCACCGCGTTCGATATCGCGAGGATCGGCGGCGTCGAACGGTAGTTCCGCTCGAGCGTGATCACCGTCGTTCCCGGGAACCGCTCGGTGAACTCAAGGATGTTCTTCACGGTGGCGGCGCGGAAGCCGTAGATCGCCTGGGCGTCGTCACCGACCACGGTGAGGTTCCGCGGGCCGTCGGGCGGCCGCATCCCCTCGAGGATGTCGGCCTGGAGCGCGTTCGTGTCCTGGTACTCGTCGACCAGGACGTGGTCGAACATCCCGCCCAGCTGCGACGAGACGGCCGGCGAGGTCGCCATCGCCTTCCAGAAGAGCAGCAGGTCGTCGTAGTCGAGGACGTGCTGGCGACGCTTCCGCTCCGTGTAGGCGCGGAAGATCTCGCGGATGCCCTCCGCCTCCTCGAGGCACCAGGGGTAGTGGCGCTTCAGGACGTCTGGCAGCCGCTCGCCCGCGTTCACGGTCCGGGAGTAGATCGCGGCGAGCGTGTCCTTGCGAGGGAAGCGCCGCTCCCGGGAGGAGTACCCGAGCTCGTCGCGGAGGAGGTTCATCACGTCGGCGCCGTCGGACTGGTCGAGGACGGTGAAGTCCGGCGTCAGGCCGAGCGCGCGGCCGTGCAGCCGCAGCAGGCGATTGGCCACCGCGTGGAACGTGCCGCCCCACACGCGGCCGGCGTCATCGCTCGCGGTGAGCCGCTCGGCTCGCGAGATCATCTCGCGAGCCGCCCTCCTGCTGAAGGTGAGCAGGAGGATCCGCTCGGCTCGCGTGCCCCGCTCGATCAGCGAGGCCACGCGCGCCGCCAACGTCGTCGTCTTGCCGCTGCCGGCTCCGGCCACGATGAGGAGCGGTCCCTCCCCGTGGCGGACGGCGGCTCCCTGCTCCGGGTTCAGCTCCTCGAACATGCGTTCGGAGGATAGTCCGGGGGAGGGACCGAATCGAGGACCTCGCGCTCAGCGGGCTTTCGTGGGGTCGCCCTTGGCGCCGTTCAGCGCCACGGCTTCCTTCACCCATGCCGCGAAGCGGGACTTGTCGACGTCCTCCGCCGAGCCGATCTTCACATGACGCATGCGATCCCCGGTGCCCTCGAACAGCCCGTCCGGATCGGACAGGTCCGCCCCTCGCCAGAACCCGAAGTTCACGGTCGTCGAGAACGCCTTGAGGTAGGCGAACGGCCCGTCCTGCTCGTAGACGGGCTGGGCCACTTGATCGAGCCGGTGGCCTTCGGTGCCGCCTGGCGGATCAGCGCGTCGATCTCCCCGACGACCTCGCCGCGCCAGTCGCCGAGGCCCGTCGTGTACTCGTCGATCGTCGTCGCGACCATCGTCGCTCCCTTCCCGCGCGATGGTACGACGTGGGAGGATGCCGCCCATGTCGCAGCCCGAGAGCCGGGTCGAGCCGGAGATCCGGGTCGAGCCAGAGATCCGCGTCGAGCCGGAGATCCGAGTCGAGCGGGACGGGCCCTATCAGGTCATCGGCCCGCTCCCGATCTCGCGAACGAGCACGGTCAAGACCGAGTTCGGGGAGCCGGTCGACTACGCGCCGTTCGAGCCGCTCGAGGCCGGGGAGACCTACCGGCTCTGCCGCTGCGGCAGGAGCGGGAGCAAGCCGTTCTGCGACGACAGTCATCTCGAGGAGCCGCGCGTCGACGTGACCGAGCGCGCCGATCACGGTCCGCGCGACGACAGGACCGACGTCTTTCAGGCTGAGGACGGGGCGATCATCAGCGACGATCTCTCGATCTGCACGAAGGCGGGCTTCTGCAAGGACCGGTTCACCGGTGTCTGGCAGATGCTCGGCGATGCGGATCCGGCCGTCCGAGAACGCATGAGCCGGATGGTCCAGCTCTGCCCGTCGGGCCGGCTCGCCTGGGCCGACAGGGTCGACGCGCCCGACCACGAACCGGACTACGAGCCCGAGATCGGCGTCTTCCGGAACGGGCCGCTGTTCGTGCGCGGCGGCGTCAGGGTCGTCGGGGCGGACGGCGAGCCGTACGAGATCCGCAACCGGCAGACGCTCTGCCGGTGCGGGCATTCCCGGAACAAGCCGTTCTGCGACGGCTCACACACGATCGTCGGCTTCCGAGACGGCTAGGGGCTAGGCGCGGACGAGCCCCAGGTCCTCGAGCAGCCCCGGCGGGATCGCGTGGCAGTAGGGCTCGTGCCCGTTGTTCAGGTAGTAGCGCTGGTGGTAGTCCTCGGCGGCATAGAACGCCACGTGCGGGCGGATCTCGGTCGCGATCGGTCGCGGGAATCGCGGCTGCACGCGATCGCGCGAGGCTTCCGCCTGCACTCGCTGCTCGTCCGAGTGCGTGAGGACGATGCTCCGGTACTGCGAGCCCTGGTCCGGGCCCTGCCGGTTCACCTGCGTGGGGTCGTGCATCGCCCAGAAGACCTCGAGGAGCTGGTCGAACGAGACGACCTCGGGGTCGAACGTGACCTGGACGACCTCCGCGTGCCCGGTCGTGTCGCTGCAGACCTGACGGTACGTGGGGTTCTCGACGATCCCGCCGCTGTAGCCGGAGACGGCGTCGATCACGCCGGGGACCTCGCGGAAGAGGTGCTCGACGCCCCAGAAGCAGCCGGCGCCGAAGGTCGCGATCTCCGTTGTCATGTGGGGTTCCTCTCCATGTCGATGACTGTCCTTCCCATAGTGCCAGCCGGGGGTGCATCCGTTGCACGGAGGCGGGAAGCCCCTCCGGAAGGACTAGTCCCTTCGGGGAACCGAGAAATCATCCTCTTCGCCGATACTCCGCGCCGGGTGGATACCCGATATCGGGTAGTGAAGGGGAGACGCACCGAGGAGGAGACGCACATGCGACAGTGGGAGCTCATCGGGATCACGGACACGGTGGACTGGGCCCCTGCCCGCTGTGACCCCGCACCCGCCGACGAGCAGGGCCACTTCCCGGCGGTCCTGTGGACCACGGACGGGTCCCTCCGCCTTCGGGGAGTCTCGTGGGTGGCGTCCCAGCATCTGGGGATCCATCCTCGCTTCCTCGACGGCCGGGAGCTGCTCGACGCGTTCGGCATGGAGGGGGAGAGCCTTTCGATCCTCGAGGCGCACGCCGCAGCCCTCACGGGGGAGACGGTGACGTTCAGCCTTCCGGGGATCGAGGGGAGGATGTGGTGCCGCGTCGCGCCGACGCACGACGCGGGCGAACACATCGTGGGGACGTTCTGCATCGCCACCGAGCCGGCGTCCGACGGCGACGAGCCGGTGGCGGCGCGGGACGCAGTCCTCACGCTCGTGTGAGCTTCGGGGCGGTCAGCCGCGGAAGCGGCCGGCCGCCCCGAGCACCGCTTCCCGCTCCGCGTCGCCGAACGCCGTGCTGAGCGTCCAGAGCTCGTAGCCGGACGGCGGCAGGTACACGCCCTCTCCGAGCATGTGGTGGAAGAAGCGGGCGAACCGCTCGTGGTCCGCGGCCTTCGCCTCCTCGAAGTTCCCGACGGGACCCGTCGAGAAGAAGACGCTGAAGAGGGATCCGGCTCGGTTGATCGTGGCTTCGATGCCGTTCGCCTGGAAGGCCAGGGCGAGGCCGGCCTGGAGGTCCTCCGCCGTGGTCTCGAGCCCCGGGTAGGGGTCCTCGGCGTCGATGAGATCGAGGGCCGCCAGGCCGGCCGCCACCGCGACCGGGTTCCCGCTCAGCGTCCCCGCCTGGTACACATGGCCTACCGGCGCGAGCTGCTCCATCAGGTCGCGACGGCCGCCGAACGCGGCGCACGGGAAACCGCCCCCCATCACCTTGCCGAGGACGGTGAGGTCGGGGGTGACCCCGAAGCGCTCTTGGGCACCGCCCCGGGCGATCCGGAATCCCGTGATCACCTCGTCGAAGATCAGGAGCGCACCGTGCTCGTCGCAGAGGAGACGGAGCCCCTCGAGGTAGCCGTCCTCGGGCGGGACGACGCCCATGTTCGCGGGCACCGGCTCGACGATCAACGCGGCGATGGTTCCCTCGTTGGCTTCGAAGAGGGACGTGAGCTCGTCCAGGTCGTTGAAGGGTGCGACCAGGGTGTCGCGCGTGGCACCGGCCGTGACGCCGGGCGTGCTCGGGATCCCGAACGTGGCGAGCCCGCTGCCCCCGCCGTGCGCGAGCAGGGCGTCGGAATGACCGTGGTAGCAGCCCTCGAGCTTGATCAGCACGTCCTTGCCGGTAGCGCCGCGGGCCAGACGGATCGCCGACATCGCCGCTTCGGTGCCGGACGAGACGAGTCGCACCTGTTCGATGGAGGGCACCATCGAGACGATCCGCTCAGCGAGGAGGACCTCGGCTTCTGTGGGGATCCCGAACGAGGTTCCGCGGGCCGCCGCCTCCGCGGCGGCCTCGACGATCTCCTTGCGAGCGTGCCCGAACAGAGAGGCTCCCCAGGACTGGCAGAGGTCGACGTACCGATCGCCGCCGGCGTCCTCCAGGTATGCGCCCTCTCCCCGAACCGCGAACCGAGGGATCCCGCCCACGGCGCCGAACGCCCGGACCGGCGAGTTCACCCCACCGGGGATCGCTCGCGAAGCGCGTTCGAAGAGCTCATCCGATCCGCTCATCGGAGGCCAGTGTAGGGATGGTGCAGTCCGCCGATTGCCCCTGCTCGGAACGGAGTTCACACTGGATGTACGTTCGAGAAACGGGAGCGCCATCAAGGAGTCTGACGGGCTGGGGTGGCGGTCGGCGCGGCTGTGCAGGAACCCGGACACGAGGTCGGTCCCGGTTCCGGATCGCGAACCCGACTCACTCGGGCTCGGCTGCGGGTGCGCGTCGGGTGCCCTGCTGTTCATGACCCGGACGCCTCAGGCTGGTTTCTTTGCGGCGTCGGACTCTCCGCGGCCACACCTAGTGTGATACCAACTCTCGGATGTAACAGAATCAGGGTTGGCGGCATGGTAGAGGTGGATGCGCGCTCACATGTCTACTCGCGACTCGGAGAAACCTGAGGCCGATGAGCTCGCCCTCCGGGCCTCGCTCTCGGATCCGGAGGCCTTCGGAGCCTTCTACGATAGGCATGCCAAAGAGATCCTTCGATTCTTCTACGCGCGTGTCGCCTCCCCTCAGACTGCCGCTGATCTCACGGCGGAGACTTTCGCATCGGCATTCGCATCACGATCAAGCTATGGGCGTCAAGGAGCGACGCCCCGAGCGTGGCTGTTTGGCATCGCCAAACATGAGCTCAGCCACTTCCTGCGAGGACACAAGGTGGAGACTGAAGCGCGACGGAAGCTCGGAATCCCTCGCCTCGAACTCGATGATCTTTCCCTGGAGCGGATCGAGGAATTGGTGGACCTGTCGGGGCTGCTCATTGTGCTTCCAGAGGCTTTGGCCGAGCTCACGCCGAGACTCAGGCGCGCCCTAGAGCTTCGAGTGGTCAACGGTCTCGACTACAGCGAGATCGCGAGTCGCCTGAACTGCTCGGAAGGAGCCGCGAGAGTCCGGGTGTCCCGCGCGCTGCTGCGCCTCCATGGGCATTTCGAGAGGAGACGATGGGAATGACAGAGTCGAACGCAGGCATCCCGTTCCTGACCGAGCTCCGCGAACGGATCGTTGCATCATCCGCGGCGCAGCTGCACAGATCGACCGGTCCGTCTCTGGCCCGCAGATTGCGGAGCGCTCCGGCGCTGGCGGCAGTTGCGATGCTTGCGGTCCTTATTGCTCTTCCTTTCGTGCTGGCTGGGCGCGGATCCACGCCAACACGATCAGCGATGGTCGGTGACCACTGGCCGAGGCCACAGTTTGGTATCTCGATCCAGCAACCGCTGATCGAAGGGGAGAGTGTTGAACCACGGATTGCCTTCAGCCACGTGGAGAACGAGTGCGCGGGTTGCTTCAGCCGATCGAGCGAGTCGCAGCTCCACGTCAAGAGCGCATTCGTTGATCCCTATGGGGGGGTTGCCTTCGTCCTCGAAGACGGAACCTGGATCGTCCTCACGCCAGACAGCAGATCAGAGGCGGAATACATCGCCGACATGAAGCCAGTCCTGGACTCCCCTGACTTGCCGTTCGGATTGGTTAGCCTCCGGGGGTCTGAGGCTCTGGCCGCCGAGCGTGGCAGCTTGGGTCCATCTGCGGTCATGTGGGTCGAGGGAGGCTTCTTGTTCGAGACCATCGGTGGGGAAGGTGTTCCGCTGCCCGAACTCATGATCTTGGCCAACGAACTCTAGGACTCCGGACCGCCACTTGGTTGCCTAGAATCGCCGATTTGCACCCCCCCCTGATTGGTGTGTTGTAGTTCCTCCGATTGGGTTCTGTGCTGGAGCGGCGGCTCGGAAGGGGTGGCCTGCCTTGATGAGAGTACGTCGAACCTCTCGCATGCTTCCCGCCATCGTTGCTTTCTTGATTGGTTTCTTTCTCGCCACGACCGCCAGGGCTGATCATGAGAACGAAGGGTCGTGCAAGGGCGGGGCGGACTACTACCTCCAACAGTCTGCCGTTCGCGAGGACGGTCAAGTTGCCCGGGATGGCGTTCGAGCTGACATCACCCGGATGGCAAACCCGACACCGATCCCCAAGACGGCAGTGATTCGGTCCATCTACCTGTTCAAGTCAAACGGGATAGACATGGTGGAGTTCGGTTGGCATTGGACGGGCGACCTGGGTTTCACCCCGCCGGGTGTCGTGACTGCGGACTCGCCAGTCGCGTTCGCCGCGCGCCAGATCGGGGGTCAGCACGTAGTCAGTGAGGGAGACCCTTCAAATCCCGGCCATGGCTGGGTTCCGGAGGGCGCCCGTACGTTCCGGATCTCGCGGAATGTCCCTGGGGGCGAGCCCAGCACGTACTTCTTCTACCGGGACGGCCAATACTTTGGAAAGTTCTACAATCCGAATCTGAACACGGGGGGTCAGCCGACTGGCGCCGCGGAGGCGAAGGGACCATGCGACACGATGTGGTCCACGTTCGAGGCCCTCGATCGACAGGCAAACATCAACGGTAGCTGGGCTGATTGGAATAACGCCTTCCGGTTTGCCGATGCGAATACAAAGTGGTTCTACAGCGACAAGACGGATAACCCGCCGCAGTGGTACCTAAGGCACTGCGCCAATGCCTGGTGTCCCAATGTCTGACGGAGTGGAGACGATCATGAGGCAAAGATGGATGCGTAGTCGAGCATCGAAGCTCTTCGTCCAATTTGCCACATGTGCCGTTGCGCTGGCAGCGGGCTTGATTGTTCCGTCTGTCCTGGGCAGCCATCAGACGAACGACAACACGCGCGGAGGGTCGCCATCCCGGATTCAAGACACATCCAACTACTACACAAGATCCTCTTCCACGTTTGGCTTGATGCCAAGGCACCCTCTGATCGAGGGGAAGCGGGTGTCGGCGCGCAGGGCAGAGGCTCGAATCGTCGGCGCTTGCGCAGATTGCTTCCGCTTATCTGCGCGGGGACCGGCATCACCGACTAATGTCGACGCGGCCTATGTTGACGCCTACGGAGGAGTCGCGTTTGTGTATGACGACGGCACGTGGGTTGTCCTGACGAAGGACGATCGAACAAACCGCGGCTACATGGACGACATGGCTGAGATCCTCGCCTCTGACGACTGGCCGTTCAGCGAGATGGAGGTACGAGGCGGCCAAGCCGTCGGGACGGACACGAATCCGCACGGACCGGCGGCTCTTCTCTGGGTGGAAGATGGGTATCTCTGGGAGATTCTGGGGCAGGGCGGGAGGGACCTGAATTCGTTGCTCAAGCTGGCGGAGTCCCTCTAGGGCTGGCGTCAGGCTGGCACTCCCCTAGACGTTCCGGTTCCGGCGGATCGAGGAACGCCGCTATGAATGCTTCTCTTAATCTCGCGATCACCGAGTCATCGGTAGGGTTCGCGTGTGCGATCATCCACGGTTCAGCCAAACGATGTCCGTGATGCTGCCGAGCGGATCCTCGGGCGTGTGCGTCGTACGCCGGTGCTCGAGCTGGGTGAGATCCATGATGCCTCAGTCGTAGCGAAGCTTGAGCTGCTCCAGCACACCGGGTCGTTCAAGCCCCGAGGAGCGTTCAACAAACTGCTCACGAGCGAGGTGCCGGCCGCCGGTGTGATCGCCGCCTCAGGGGGGAACTTCGGGTCCGCCGTCGCCTACGCTGCCCGCGAGGTGGGCGTTCCGGTCGAGATCTTCATCCCGTCGACGTCACCCGAGGCGAAGGTCGGTCGGGTGCGCGGGTACGGCGGAGCGGTGACGATCGTCGACGGGTACTACGCGGAAGCGCAGGCAGCGCTCGCGGCACGCCAGGCGGAGACCGGGGCACTGATGATGCATCCGTTCGACCAACCCGAGGTGATCGCGGGGCAGGGGACGATCGGGATCGAGCTGGACGAGCAGTTGCCGGACCTGGACTCGGTGCTGGTCGCCATCGGCGGCGGCGGGTTGATCGCCGGGATCGCAGCGTGGTTCCGTCGGCGCGTCCGTGTCGTGGGAGTCGAGCCCGTGCAGAGCGCCACGATGGCAGCGGCGCTCGCCGCGGGCGAGCCGGTGGTGGCCGAGGTGGGAGGAGTTGCCGCGGACTCGCTCGGCTCCGCCCGCGTCGGCGATCACACGTTCCCGATCGTTCGGGACCACGTGGACCGCGTCGTCCTCGTCGAGGACGTCGCGATCCGGGATGCGCAGCGCGCCTACTGGGACGAGTGCCGAACGATCGTTGAGCCCGGCGGGGCGGCGGCGTTCGCAGCGCTTCGGTCCGGCGCCTACCGGCCGGAGGTGGGGGAGCGCGTGTGCGTGCTCGCCTCCGGCGCCAACTGCGACCCGTCGTCCGTCACGGGGTAGCTTGGGCCGTTCGCCGCCTCCGGGCTGACTACACCGCCCGGCCCGATCGCGGTTCCGTCTTTCAGCGATCCTTCGCGTCGAGCAGGGCCCGCAGCCTCGTCGTGGTGTTCCAGTTCCGGATCGTCATCTGTTGGTAGACCGGCAGCGACGCCACCCGGTTCAGCCGGCTCTGCGTGGCGCGGCTCGTGAGCCTTGAGAAGTACACGACGCCGGTCCCGGCCCAGATCCGATCCACGCCCTCCTTCGTCGAGACGCTGGCGACCACCTTCTTCGCCGGGAGCGACGACCTTAGTAAGCACACGTCGTAGCGGTACTTCGTGGGCTCGCTCCCGAACCCCTCCGGCGCCTTCTCGACGATCGCCCGCATCTGGCTCCGGCTCCTCAGCACGATACTCGCGACGTAGTGGTCGAACGTGTCGGCGAGCATCCGCTCGATCCGACGAGCCAGCTCCGTCTGGTTCGATGTCGGTGCCGAGAACAGCACATTGCCGCTCTGGATGTACGTGCGGACGTCGTCGAAGCCAGCTTGCTCGAAGCTCGCCTTCAGCGCCGGCATCGGGATCAGGTTCTTCCCGCCGACGTTGATGCCGCGAAGGAGGGCGACGTATCGAGCCATCGGCGAACCAGACTAGCGGTGCCTCCCGCGACCACCGGGTGGGGCCTACAGTCAACGTGATGCTGTGGCTCCGATCGTCGTGCGTGGCCGCGGTGCTCTTCGCTGCAGCCTGCGCGAGCAACGTCGAGGCCGGCCTGTTCTTCCCGACCTGGAACCCCGAAGGGGGAGTGCCGACCGCCATCGTCCAGGGGGTCCTCGTCGAGGACGGTCGCTGTCTCATCGTCGAGGCGAACGGCGTGCGCACCCTCGTCCTGTGGGAGGTCGGATGGGGGTTCGAGGAAGGAGCGCTCCTCGACCCGGCCGGAGAGCCGGTCGCGAGGGTCGGCGAGCTGATCCACGGCGGCGGCGGCTACTACTCGAGCCGGGCTCACTTCGAGGAGCTCGCGGGCGAGCAGGTGCCGGAGCGCTGCCTGCCCGAACCGAACGGCGACGCCTTCGCGATCACCTACGAGGTCGAGGCGGGACCGTTCGAGTAGTCAGCCGCGGAGCCAGTCCGCGGCGTCCTTCGCGTGGTACGTGAGGATCAGATCCGCGCCGGCTCGCCTTATCGACGTCAGCAGCTCGAGCACCACGCGGCGCTCGTCGAGCCAGCCGTTGGCCGCCGCAGCCTTCACCATCGCGTACTCGCCGCTAACGTGGTACGCGGCCATCGGGAACCGGGTCTCGTCCTTCGCGCGGCGGATCACGTCGAGGTAGGGGAGCGCCGGCTTCACCATCACGATGTCCGCGCCCTCCTCGATGTCGGTGCGGATCTCGCGGAGCGCCTCGTCGAGGTTCGCCGGATCCTGCTGGTAGCCCGTGCGGTCGCCGAAGCGCGGAGCGTCCTCGGCCGCCTCGCGGAACGGACCGTAGAGCGCCGAGGCGAACTTCGCGGCGTACGCGAGGATCCCGATGTCCTGGTTCCCGCTCGCGTCGAGGGCGGCCCGGATCGCGGACACCTGTCCGTCCATCATCCCGCTCGGTCCGACGAGGTGCGCCCCGGCCTCCGCCTGAGCCACCGCGATCCGCTGGTACAACTCCACGGTGGCGTCGTTGTCGACCTCGCCGAGGTCGTTCAGCACGCCGCAGTGTCCGTGGTCGGTGTACTCGTCGAGGCAGAGGTCCCCGATCACCACCGCGTCGTCTGCGAACTCGGCTCGGAGCGCGGCGATCGCCTGCTGGCCGATCCCCTCCGGGTTCCATGCCTCCGATCCTTCCGGATCCTTCCGCGCCGGGACAGCGAAGAGGATGAACGCGCGCACTCCGCGTTCCGCGATCTCGACGGCCTCCTTCCGGAGCGACTCGAGGGTGTGCTGCGACTGGCCCGGCATCGACCCGATCGGCGCCGGCTCGGTCAGCTCTTCCTTGACGAACAGCGGGGCGATCAGGTCGCCGGGCCGCACGTCCGTCTCGCGGATCAGCGAACGCAGGGCCGACGTGCGGCGCATACGCCTCGGTCTCGAATCAGGGAAGCTCACGGGCCAGAGCGTACCGCGGCCGAGATCATGGAGGGGACGCAGGATGGAACCGAAGAAGCGATGGGACGGCTACGTGTCGTTCTCGTACCTGGAGCCCGGGTCGACTACAAGGAATTCGAGCTGTCACCCCAGCTCGGGCGGGTGGAGCCGTTCCTCTATCCGCTCTCGGACGCGGACGACGAGCGTGCCGAGCGCCTGCTGCGCGAGCACGTGTGCATCTCGCTGCACGACCACTGCGGCATCACACCGTCCGACATGACGTTGAACGACGAGTACGTCCGCGAAGGTCGCGAGTGGTACGGCTTCGAAGGGGTCGCCGCCTCGGGTCTGGACGCCGTGTTCGAGAACTTCCTCGACGGAACGGCCACGATCACCTCGAAGGCCGGCTGGAAGTGGACCGACGCGATCCACGACCTCGGGATGCACCTCGCCGACGTCGCGCACCAGTCGACCGTGTTCGTAGGGGGGACGGTCGCCGACATCGAGGAGGCGCATCGCACGGACCGGATCGCGATGGTGCCCTGCATGGAAGGCGCCGCGATGATCGAGAACGAGATCGACCGGCTCGACGTGCTGTTCGGGTTCGGCGTCCGGATGTGCGGGATCGCCTACAGCGAGTCCAATCAGCTCGGCGGCGGCGTGAAGGATCCCGGCGACGGCGGGCTCACGCGGTTCGGGCTCGACGCCGTCCGACGGATGAACCGGCTCGGCATGGCGATCGACCTGTCGCACACCGGAGACGTGACGGCCATGCAGAGCTGTGAGGCGAGCGAGCGGCCCGTCTTCCTCTCGCATTCGGGCGCGCGAGCACTCTTCTCCGAGCGGAAGCTGAAGGACGACGACCTGCTGAAGGCGGTAGCCGCGACCGGTGGCGTGATCGGGATCGAAGCCTCTCCGCACACGACGATCTCGCCCACGCACCCTCGCCACTCGCTGGCGTCGGTGATGGACCACTTCGAGTACTGCGTCGACGTGATGGGGATCGACCACGTCGGATTCGGGCCGGACACGTTCTTCGGGGACCACGTCGGGTTGCACGTCCGGTACGCGGGCAACCTCGACACCGGTGAGGTGGGCGAGTTCGAGCCCGTCGAGTACGTGGAGGGGCTCGAGAATCCGTCGGAGTTCCCGAACGTGATCCGTTGGCTCGTGGGCCACGGCTATGCGGGCGAACAGATCGCGAAGGTGGTCGGCGGCAACGCGCTCCGAGCGCTGCGAGCGGTCTGGGTCTAGCGAGCGAGAGCGCGTTCAAGCGCCCGGACGACGCCTTCGATCGTATGCGGCCTGGCGACGGCAGCCGGCCGGAGACCGACGTCGCGGGCCGCGGCGGACGTGACCGGGCCGATGCAGACCACCTTCGGCGTCCCGCGCGAGGCTCCGAGGGCATGCACGAACCCGCGAACGGTCGACGCGCTCGTGAAGGTCACCGCATCGACCGCTCCGGCCCGGAGGGCGCCCCGCGCCTCGCGGGGGAGCGAGGTCGCGAGGATCGTCCGGTACGCGTCCACGCGGATCGGCTCCCACCCCTTCCGGGCCAGGGCGTCCTCGAGCCCTTCCGGCGCGATGTCGGCGCGAGCGCAGAGCACGCGGCCCGAGCCGCGCGGGAATGCGCGGGCGAGGGCCGTCGTCGTGAACGTCGCTGGCTGCAGGTCCGGATCCCGGCGGGCCCAGGCGCGGAACGCCGCCGCGGTGCCCTCGCCGATCGCGGCGGCTTTCGCGCGCACCTCGCGCGCCGATCCGAGGCGCTCTCGGAGCACGTCCACCGTCGCCCGGCTCGTGAAGGTGATCCACTCGAATCGGCCGGCGACGAGTTCCTTCAGCGCCGCCGTGAGCGCCGCGGAGCGCGCAGGCACCAGACGGATCGTCGGAGCCACCAGGACGCGCGCGCCCCGGAGCTCGAGCTCCCGCACCAACGGGGCCACCTGTTCCGCAGGGCGCGTGACCAGGATCGTCCGCCCGGCGAGGGTGCGCGTCACCCCTCCAGCTCCGCCAGGATCCGGTCGGCTCCATCGGCGCGCAGTCGTTGCGCGAGTATCGACGCCGCCACGCCCGGGTCGTCGCTCTCGGAAGCGGACCGCACGATCTTCGCGCCGTCGGGCGTCGCGACGAGGCCCACCATCCGGATCCGATCGCCCTTGGTGGCGGCGAGCGCGCCGAGCGGGAGGTCGCAGCCGCCGCCGAGGAGCTGCACGAGGGCTCGCTCGGCTTCGAGCGCGCGCCTCGACGGGAGGTGGTCGAGGACGGAGACGACGGCGCGAGTTGTCCGGTCCTCCTCGCGGGCCTGCACGGCCAGGGACCCCTGACCGGGAGCCGGCACCATCTCGTCGACACGCAGGCGGCGCGCATGCGGCGGCTCGATGCCGAGCCGAGCGAGCCCAGCGGCTGCGAGCACGAGCCCGTCCACCTCGCCCTCGGCGAGCTTGCGGAGCCTCGTGTCCACGTTGCCTCGGATCTCGGTGACGCCCATGCCGGGGAAGTGGGCGAGCAGCTGGGCTCGGCGACGCACGCTGGACGTCCCGATCACCAGGCCGGGCGGGAGCTTCTCCTCGCGGCCGATCAGGACGTCGAGCGGGTCGGCACGCTTCGGGACCGCCGCGATCACGATCCCTTCCTCGTCCTCGGCGGGGAGGTCCTTGGCGGAGTGGACGGCGATGTCGACCTCGCCGGTGCGGAGCGCGTCCAGGATGCGATCGACCCACAACCCCTTCCTGCCCGCGGGGGTCTCGAGCGGCGCGACGCCTTCGTCGCCGGACGTCGACATCGGCACGATCTCGGATCGGAAGGCGTTCTCGGACAGGAGCGCGGCCACCTCTTCGGCCTGCGCGAGCGCGAGGGCCGACCGCCGCGTCGCGATCCGGAGGGTGGTCACTCCTCGTCGAGGAGGGAAGGGTCGAGGCCGAGGAGCTCGGCGAGGAGCGTCGCGTGCGTCCGTCCGGAGCCGGGTTCGGATCGTTCCTTCAGGGCGACGATGGGGTCGTGCAGCAGCTTCGCGACGATCCCGCGCGCGAGCGCATCCACGACGGCGCGTTCGTCGGGCGTGAGGTCGCCCAGGCGTCCCGCGTGGCGCTCGAGCTCGCTCCGCAGGATCTCGTCGCCGCGGCGGCGGATCGCGCGGATCACGGGGGCGAGCTCGTCGCCCCGGCGTCGCATCAGGAACCGTCGAACCTCCTCGTCCACGATCTCGCGAGCCTGGGCGATCGCGCGGCCGTCCTCGGCGGAACCGCGATCCCGCAGGGCCTCGACGTCGAAGACGGTCACGCCGGGGAGGGAACCGACGCCCGGTTCCACATCGCGTGGCACCGCCAGGTCGAGCAGCACGAGCGGCGACGAAGCGTTCGGCCGTGTGGCGCGCACCATGTCCGTGGGGACGACCACCCCGGCCGCGCCGGTCGCCGACACCACGAGGCCCGCGTCCCGGAGCGCGTCCGGGAGCGAGTCCAGGTCGCCGTGCTCCGCGTTCGTCCGCTCGGCGAGCGCGCGGGCGTGTTCCAGCGAGCGGTTCTGGATGCGGACCGGTCCGACGCCGCGCTGCCGGAGATGCTTCACCGCGAGGGACGCCATCGTGCCCGCGCCGATCACGACGGCCGGTCTGCCGGCGAGGTCTCCCAGCACCTCCTCCGCGAGCGCCGCTCCGCGTTGTACGAACGCGTCCGGCGCGGCTCCGAGCGACGTCTCCTGGCGGATCCGACGCCCCGCCCGCGTCGCCGCGTGGAAGAGGCCATGCAAGGCGGCGCCCGCCGCCTCGCCGGCCGCGGCGAACCGCACGGCCTCGCGGACCTGGGACTGGATCTGCGTCTCGCCGAGGACCATCGAGTCGAGCCCGCCGGCGACGGCGAACAGGTGCTCCATGGCGTCGCGCTCCCAGTGCGCGTAGAGGCCCTCGGCGATCTCTCCTTCCGCCACGCCCCGCGGCTCCACCAGGAGTCGCTTGAGGGCGAGGAACCCGGCGTGGTAGCTCGTCACCGATCCATAGACCTCGACGCGGTTGCAGGTCGACAGGACCACCGCTTCCTCGATCTCGTCCACGTCCCGCACGCGCACGTACGCCTTCGCGAGATCGTCGTCGGTGAAGGCGAGCCGTTCGAGCAGATCGATCGGCGCACGCCGGAACGAGATCCCGAGGGCGAGGACGGCCATGACCTGGGAATCCTACCCAGCAGCGACCCCGAGGCGTCCCACGCTCGCACGGCATGGCCGGCGGGGAGCCGAGCCAGGCTCCTCTAGAATCGTTCCCGGAGACGTGGCTGAGTGGCCGAAAGCAGCCGCCTGCTAAGCGGTTAGGGGGGTAACACTCCCTCGGAGGTTCGAATCCTCCCGTCTCCGCCGATCAGCCTCGATACGACCGGCGCGTCACACCAGACCGTGTCGGGTCAGGAATCCGGTTGCGACGGTGGCCACACCCTGCCCGTCGATCACGACCTGTCCCACGAGCTCGGTCATCTCCTCCGTGGTGAGTCGCGCGCTCACGGCGTCGAGCAACACCCGGATCTCCTCGTTCAGCGTCCCGGAACGGATCGCCGGTGTGATGTTCTCCGCGTCCTGCAGGCGCCGGTCGTCGACGAGCGGGACGAACCCGTGCTGTTCGATGCTCGGGTCGGTCGAGAACAACAGGCCGACCTGGACTTCGTCGCGTCGGAGCGCGTCGACGGTCAGCGGCCCTCCCGCGTCGAGCGGCGTGAAGTCGTTGAAGACGAGCCCGTAGACCCTGCTCAATCCCGGGAGGCAGAACGGCCGCACGGGGCATTCCGGCGGCCCGCCCAGCGTGAGCTGATCGGCGACCGGGACCAGCGAGGTCATCGTGGTCAGGTCGAACCGCTCGGCCGTCTCCGGGTTGACCACGAACTGATTGGTGTCCTCGGCCGGTGATGGCGTGAGCAGCGTGATCCCGCGCGGACGGAGCAGCCTGGCGTTCAGACGGGCCACGTCGTCGGCGTCCGGGGACGCCGCCGCGTCCGGGTCGAGGAACAACAGGAGCGACGAAAGGTACTCGGGCTTCACATCGATCTGGCCTGCTTCCAAGGCACTCTGCGAGGTCTCCCGAGACCGCAGGTCCGTGTGTCGCTCCACTTCGTACCCGGCGTGCTCCAACACCTGCGCGTACATCTCCGCGACGATCTGGTTCTCGGTGAAGGCGCCCGAGACGCCGACGTCGATCACGCCCTCCTCGCCTGGATCGAGCGGCCGGCCGAGGTCGGGGGCGGTGCATCCTGCCACGAGGCCGCCCACGACCAAGGCGGATGCCGCGCCCAAGACGCGCCGTCGGAAGCGGCTCACCGCGAGCTCCCGGGTGTCGGTCGCTCGACCTGGGGCACGAGCGGTAGCTCGGCGCGCGGACCGTCGGGGCTGCGGCCGAGGAGGACACGGACGGTCGTCGGTCCCTTCCCCTTCAGATCGAGGGTCTCCGCCGGGCCGAAGTCGAACCGATCGCTCAGTGCCGTGGCCGTCGACTCGGACACCAGGACCCTGCCGGGGGGCGCCTGCCCCTCGAGCCTGTTCGCGAGGTTCACGGTGTCGCCCCAAAGGTCGTAGGCGAAGCGCAGGTCGCCGATCACTCCGGCCACCGCGGGCCCGGTCGCGACCCCGACGCGGACGGCGATCGGGTCGCCCGAGGGCCACCGGGCCTCCCCCGATTCGGTGAGCACGTCGAGCGCCATCGCGACGGAGGCCTGCGCGTGATCGGCGATCGGGATCGGCGCGCCGGCGACGGCCACGTACGCGTCTCCGATCGTCTTGACCTTCTCCAGACCATGCCGTTCGACGAGCCGGTCGAAGCGCCGGAACAGGTCGTCGAGGGCGTCGGCGAAGGCCTCCGGTGTCGAACGCGCGGCTTGCTCCGTCGATCCCACCGCGTCGACGAACACCACGCTGACCTCATCGAAGCGCTGGGCGATCCGCCCCATGGATCCGGACTTGAGCTGCTCGACGATGGCCTCCGGGAACGTGTTGAGCAGGAGCACGTCGGACCGTGAGCGCTCCTCGTCGAGCTGGCGTTCGCGGAGGAAGAGCTCACGCGTGAACCGCTCCATCCGGTAGGTGGCAACCATGCCGAGGAAGCCGAACGAGACCAGGTAGAGGACGGCCAGGGTCTTGGTGACGTCGTAGACGGACGGCGCCTGGAAGGCGTACGTCAGGTAGGCGGCGATGCCGACCACGGTGATGAACGCCACGAGGACGAACCGCAGTCGAAGCAACGAGTAGGTGAACGCGGTGATCAGGATGACTCCGATGTATCCGTACTCCAATGGGATCGCCGCCACGCGCGAGACGTAGAAGACCCACAGC
>JBOGVD010000094.1:0-35300 GCA_050696355.1 Actinomycetota bacterium | reverse complement strand
ACCGCGACCCCCGGCGCCGCGACCGGCGAGGCGGCCGCCGCCCGCGCCACCGCCCGGACCGGCACGGCCGGCCGTCCCGGACCTAAGTCGAAGCGCCGGAAGCCGCCGGCCAAGCGAAAGCGGAGGTGAGGTCGTGGAGATCGAGCAGATCAAGGCGCTGATCCGGGACGTCCCCGACTTCCCCGAGCCGGGCATCGTGTTCAGAGACATCACGCCCGTCCTGGCCCATGCCGACGCGATGTCGACGATCATCGATCTGATCGTCGTGCACTTCGGCCGCGGGACCGTCGACAAGGTCGTCGGGATCGAGGCGCGCGGCTTCATCCTCGCGGCCCCCGTGGCGTACCACTTCAACGCGGGCTTCGTGCCGATCCGCAAGCAGGGCAAGCTCCCGTGGGAGACGGCCGCCGAGGAGTACGAGCTCGAGTACGGCAGCGCCACGCTCGAGCTCCATCGCGACGCGATCGCTCCTGGGGAGCGCGTCCTGATCGTCGACGACGTGCTCGCCACCGGCGGGACGGCCAAGGCGGCGACCTCGCTCGTCGAGCGGTGCGGCGGCGCGATCCGCGGCGTCTCGTGTCTGATCGAGCTCGAGTTCCTGAAGGGCCGCGCCAAGCTCGAGGACTACGAGATCCACACGTTCATCCAGTACTGAGCCAAGCACCCAGGCCAAGCACCCAGGACGGAGTCCTGGCGTCCGGTGCCGAGCGTCGCTCCGATACCGAGGCCGGATGACGGCGTCCCCTACACTTGCTCGTAGGAGGCGAGCGTGGGCAGCACCGAGCAGGACGCACCGGTCGAGCGGGTCGACGGGGAGCCGCAGCCCGCCGCGCCCGAGCGCGGCCGGCGACTGCCCGCGATCCCGCGGCCGCGCCTCCGACGGGGCGAAGCCGGTCCTCCGAACCGACTCGCGCCGGTCCTGAAGAAGGTCCGGTCCTACAACCCCAAGGCCGACACGAAGCTCCTCGAACGCGCGTACCGGTTCGCCCAGGAGGCCCACGAGGGGCAGCACCGTCTCTCCGGCGAGCCCTACGTCGAGCATCCGGTCGCGGTCACGGGGATCCTGGCCGATCTCCGACTCGACACCACCACCCTCACCGCCGCCCTCCTCCACGACACCGTCGAGGACACTCCCGTCGGCCTCGGCGACATCGAGGAGGAGTTCGGCAACGAGGTCGCGAGGATCGTCGACGGCCTCACGAAGCTCGACAAGCTGGAGTTCCGCAGCGGCGAGCTCGCCCAGGCCGAGAACGTCCGCAAGATGATCGTGGCGATGGCCGGCGACATCCGGGTCCTGCTCGTCAAGCTCGCCGACCGCCTTCACAACATGCGGACGCTCGCGCCCCTCTCGGAGCAGCGACAGCGCAAGATCGCGAACGAGACCCTCGAGATCCACGCACCGCTCGCGGACCGGCTCGGCGTGCAGGAGCTGAAGTGGGAGCTCGAGGACCTCGCCTTCAAGGCGCTGAACCCCGGGCCGTATCGCGAGATCGCGAACCTGGTCGAGACCCGTCGCGGCGAGCGCCAGCAGCTCCTCGAAGGCGTGAAGGGGGCGCTCCGCGCCAAGCTGAAGGAGCTCGGCGTGAAGGCCGATGTCGAGGGCCGACCGAAGCACCTCTACTCGATCTACGAGAAGATGGTGATCCGCGGCAAGGAGTTCAACGAGATCCACGACCTCGTCGGCCTCCGCGTCCTCGTCCCCTCGCTGCGGGATTGCTACGGCGCGCTCGGCGCCGTCCACGCGCTGTGGAAGCCGGTCCCCGGCCGTTTCAAGGACTACATCGCGATGCCCAAGTCGAACATGTACCAGTCGCTGCACACGACCGTCGTCGGACCGAAGGGCATCCCGCTCGAGATCCAGATCCGCACCCAGGACATGCACCGCACCGCCGTCTTCGGGATCGCTGCGCACTGGCGGTACAAGGAAGGCACCAAGTCCTCGCGGGAAGCGCAGGACATGTCGTGGCTCGGCCAGATGATGGATTGGCTGAAGGACCTGGCCGATCCGCAGGAGTTCATGGAGGGGTTGCGGATCGACCTCTCGGGCGGCCGGGTCTTCTGTTTCACGCCGAAGGGCGACGTCCAGAACCTCCCGCAGGGCGCGACGCCCGTGGACTTCGCGTATTCGATCCACACCGAGGTCGGCCATCGGACCGTCGGGGCGAAGGTGAACGGCAAGCTCGTCCCGCTCGACTACGAGCTCCGCACCGGGGACACGGTCGAGATCCTCGCCTCGAAGGCGCAGGGCGAGGGCCCGAGCCAGGACTGGCTGCAGTTCGTGACGACGCCGCGCGCGCGCACGAAGATCCGCCAGTGGTTCAGCCGCGGCCGCCGCGAAGACGCGATGGAATCCGGCCGCGACGCGGTGCGGACGTTCGTCCGCCGGCAAGATCAGACGTTCAAGCGCCTGGTGTCCGAGGAGACGATCGCGCGGGTGGCGGGGGACCTCAAGTACCCGGACCTCGACGCCCTGTACGTCGCGGTGGGGGAAGGGCACGTCTCCCCCCAGTCGATCGTCGCGCGGATGTCGCGGCTGGTCTCCGGGACGCCCGAGGAAGACGTCACCGAGGTGCCGCTCGCACGCCCGGTGCGGATCGGGAAGCCCGACATCTCCAAGGGCGTGATCGTGCGGGGCCTGGGGGACGTGTGGGTGAAGCTCGGACGGTGCTGCACACCGGTGCCAGGTGATGCGATCGTCGGATTCGTCTCCCGGGGCCAGGGCGTGTCCGTGCATCGGGACACCTGCCCGAACCTCCGCACCCTGCAGCGACGCGAGCCGGAGCGGATCATCGAGGTCGATTGGGCCGAGGGCAAGCCGACGTCGTTCTCGGTGGCGATCCAGGTGGAGGCCCTCGACCGCACGCGGCTGCTCTCGGACGTCGCGACCGTCCTGTCGGACAGCCACGTGAACATCCTTGCGGCGTCCTCGAGCACGGGCAAAGACCGGATCACGCGTCTGCGGTTCACGTTCGAGATGGCCGACGTGACACACTTGTCGTCGCTCCTGGCCTCGGTGAGGCGCGTGGAGAACGTCTACGACGCCTACCGCGTCGTCCCGAGCTAGCTGGTTTGGATGCGGATCGTCCTGCAGCGCGTGCTGCGGGCGTCGGTGACGGTCGACGGCGAGCGGGTCTCCGAGATCGGCCGCGGCTACCTGCTGTTGGTGGGCGTGGGTCGCGGTGATTTGCCCGACGAGCCGGAGCGGCTCGCGGAGAAGATCGTGCACGTGCGGTCGTTCGCCGACGAGGATGGGAAGACGAACCTGCCGATCGGCGGTGTCGACGGTTCGATCCTCGTGGTCTCCCAGTTCACGCTCTACGCCGACCTCCGCAAGGGCCGGCGCCCGTCGTGGGGGAACGCGGAGGACCCGGCGAAAGCGGCCGAGCGCGTCGAGGCTCTGGCGGACGCGCTCGAGGCGCACGGCGCGCGTGTGGCGCGCGGCGTGTTCGGGGCGATCATGGACGTCGAGCTGGTGAACGACGGCCCGTTCACGTTGGTGCTCGAGGGGTCGTCGATCAGCCCGGCGTAGCCCGCCCGGAGCGTCGACTCGGGTCGACGGCGCACACCTGCTCACCCAGTCGTCTGCCGAGCGAGTCCCGGTGGCGGGCCACCCATCGGTAGAGGCGGTCGGTGGAGCGCGGGAACGTCTCGGCCAGGAGCGCCACCGGGGCGCCGGCCGGCAGGAGCCGGGCCAGCGGACCGGCCGCGGCGCCGCCCGAGGACCGCCGCCCGTCGGGCGCGACCAGGTGCCACGACGCGAGCCGGTCTTCCTCGCTCAGGTCGGCGAGCAGTCTGCCGCCCTCCTCGCCCTGGATCGGGGCCGCTCGGAGCCGCCCGCGTCGATCCCAGCGTAGGAGCCGATCGAGGGACCACCGGCAGAAGCCGCAGTCCTCGTCGTAGAGCACGAGGTGGCGTTCCACGTCGTCAGCGTACGGCCGCAGACGGATAGGCGACCGGGTTGCGGGAGAGCCGGTCCAGCACGGCCGGCCAATCGACGAACACGGCGGCGACGGTCACCGCCCAGGAGACGTAGTTGATGCCGATCGTGAGCCAGATGCCCGTGTGGAGCGCGGCGGCCCACGCCACATAGAGCGGTGCGAGCCGCGGCCGCACCGGGACGAGCCACAGCGTCAGCTCGAAGGCCAGGGCGCCGCCTGCGACCAGAGACGAGAGCCACGGCCGGTCGGCGACGAAGAGCGCCAGCACGTTCCCGCCATGGGAGTCACTCGCCGCGTACAGGACGTTCCGGAGGTTGTCCCCGAGCACCCAGTCCGGACCGGTGAACGAGACCTTGGAGATGCCGGCGATCAGGTAGGCGCCCGCGACCAGCAGTAAAGACGTCCGGACGGGCCAACCGACGTAGGCGTTGGAATCGCGGTCCCGCGCCGAGCCTCGATCGACCAGGCCTGTCCGGTGGGTGCCGGGAGCAACGGGATCATCGCGAGGAGCGGGAGAACGTCGTGATGCACGACCTTTCCGAGGCTCGTCTCCATCCCGAACAGGAACGTGGCTCCCGCCCAGGCGAGGGGGAGCGTGATCGTGCTCTTGACGCCGGCGGCAGCCGCGAGCAGGAGAGTGACCACGGTGACCTGGATCGCGACGGTCACGCCGAACCCGGGCATCGCATCGAGGATGTGCATGAACGAGAGTGGCCGGAACAGCTGCGGGGGCTGCTGGGCCAGCTCGACGAACAAGGGGCGGGCGACCCTCGCCGCCACCACGAGGCAGAGGATGATCCGAAGCGCCGCGAGACGGCGCGGGTCGCCCGGGGCGAAGAGCCACCGTTCGAATCGGCCGATCACGAGGGGTTCGCCGCGCAGGTCCAGACAACGGTCCGTCGCGGCCGCACGAGAGGACCGTCCGCTCCGCGGGGCATCAGCGGCTGCTCCAGCTTCACCAACTCGAGTGCCCGGGCCTCGATCCCGAGCGACGCCGCCGTCGCCCGGAGCCATGCGCCACAGACCGCCATCCGTTCCGTCGGCGGGAGAGCCATGAAGTCCCTGGCGACGAAGCCGAAGCCCTGATACGCCGCGCCGAGGCGGGAGACATTGACCGGTTCCTCGACGCCGCCGGCGGTGACCGCGACCAGCCGCCAGCCGGTCGAAAGGTCACTCCGCGGAGCGCTGAAGAGCCGAAATCCAGAGAGGGGCCACGCCTCGATCCCGAGGACGCCGCACGTGACGAAGGCGACGACCACCACGACGACGAACGGTCGGGCCCACGGTTGGGCCCGATCGGTCCCGCTTCCGGTCGTCGATGGCATCATCGGTCGACCCTAGCGACGCTGGGGTGGTGGCGCTGGGCCGCCCGCTACGATGACGCGATATGTACCTGGACGTCTTCGACCGGAACGCGTTCGGCACGAACTGCTGGCTGCTCGCCGCGGAGGGGAGCGACGATGCGGTCGTCGTCGATCCGGGCTTCGAGCCCGACGAGCTGCGCGCGGTCCTCGAGCGAGCGGGGAAGCGCCCGGCCGCGGTCCTGCTCACCCACGCGCACGTCGACCATGCCTACGCCGCAGGAGACTTCGCGGGTGACGACGTCCCGGTCTTCGTCCACGAGGACGACGCGGTGGCCTTCGACAACATCGAGGCTTGGGATCCGGGCTTCGACAACCCGCTCCAGCCCGTGAAGGACCTCCGCACGGTGACCGGCGGCGACGAGCTGTCCTTCGCGGGGTTCTCGATCGGCGTGCGGCACACGCCGGGCCACACGCCCGGCCACTGCTGTTTCGTGACCGACGCCACGCTGCTCGCCGGGGACCTCGTCTTCGCGGGCTCGATCGGACGGTCCGACTTCCCGAACTCCTCGGACGAGGCGATGCGCACGAGCCTCGGATGGTTCCTCATGCTGGACGACGCGGTCGAGGTGCTCCCCGGCCACGGAGGCCCGACGACGGTCGGGCGGGAGCGCGGCTCGAACCCGTTCCTGGTCGGTCTGCCCTGATGGACCAACGTCCACCGCGAGGGACGCTCGACCTGCTCCCGCCGCAGGGAGGCCGGATGCGCGCGCTGTACGACCGCGCCGCCGCCCTCGCGCGCCTCCACGGCTACCGCTACGTGGAGACGCCGGGCTTCGAGGCCACCGAGCTCTTCGCGAGGACGTCGGGGGAGACCAGCGACGTCGTCACCAAGGAGATGTACACGTTCGAGGACCGGAAGGGGCGGTCGCTCACCCTCCGCCCGGAGGGCACCGCACCGGTGATGCGCGCCTACCTCGCGGACCGGCAGGAGCAGTCCGCGACGTTCAAGGCGTACTACCTGACGCGGATGTACCGGTACTCGCGGCCGCAGGAGGGCCGCTATCGCGAGCATCGGCAGTTCGGCATCGAGGTGTTCGGCACGGACGACCCGGGCGCCGACGCGGAGGTGATCGCCGTGGGCGACGCGTTCGTGCGCGGGCTCGGGCTCGCTCGGATCGAGCTCCAGCTGAACTCGATCGGCGACGAGGTGTGCCGGCCCGCGTACCGGGAGGAGCTGCTGGCGTTCCTGGGCGCGCATCGCGAGCGGCTGACCGACGAGCATCGCGACCGCTTCGAGGACAACCCGCTCCGCGTGCTGGACTGCAAGGACGACGCGTGCCGAGCGGTCGCGAGCGAGGCGCCGAGGATCACCGACCGGCTGTGCGATCCGTGCCGGGCTCACTTCGAGGGCGTGCAGGCCGGCCTGGCGGACGCGGGGATCGCGTGGGTCCTCGAACCCACCCTGGTCCGCGGTCTCGACTACTACACGCGGACCGCGTTCGAATTCGTGAGCCCCGGGCTCTCGCCGCAGCAGGCCACGCTCTTCGGCGGCGGCCGGTACGACGGGCTCGCCGAGCTCCTCGGCGGATCGCGCGTGCCCGGCGTCGGGTTCGGGATGGGCCTCGAGCGGGTCCTGCTGGCGATCGAGCAGGAAGGGCTCCGTGCTCCCGAAGAGCCGGGGCTCGCGGCGTTCGTGGTCGGGGTCGGCGAGGCCGGCCGTGCCCGGGCGCTGGCGCTGACATGGGAGCTCCGCGCGGCCGGCCTGGCCGCCGACGCGGCGTTCGAGGACCGGCCGCTCAAGGCGCAGCTGAAGATGGCCGACCGATCCGGCGCCACCTACGCGGCGATCGTTGGTGAGCGTGAGCTCGAAGCCGGCACCGTCACCCTTCGCCGCCTGGCGGACGGCACGCAGCACGAGGTCGAGGCGGGAGCGCTCGCGGGCACGCTGGCCGCCGAGAGAGCGACGTCGTGAGCATCTACCGGACGGCGATGCGCACCCATGCGTGCGGCGAGCTCACGACCGAGCACGCGGACGCCGACGTGATCCTCTGCGGCTGGGTGGCCAGCCGCCGGGATCACGGCGGTGTCACCTTCGTCGACCTGCGGGACCGGGAGGGCATCGTCCAAGTGGTGTTCCACCCCGAGGACGCCGCGGAGGCCCACGCCGCGGCACAGCGGCTGGGCGCTGAGGACGTCGTCCGCGTCGCCGGGTCCGTCCGGTTGCGGCCCCAGGGGATGGCGAACCCGCAGCTTCCGACGGGGGACGTGGAGATCGCCGCGACGGAGCTGGAGGTGTTGTCCGAGGCCGAGACGCCTCCGTTCCCGATCGAGGACCGGATCGAGGCGGGGGAGGAGCTCCGGCTCCGCTTCCGCTACCTCGACCTCCGCCGCCCCGAGATGACCGGGGCGCTCCGGGTGCGGCACCGGATCAACGCGATCACGCGCGACCACATGGATGCGCTGGGGTTCCTCGAGGTGGAGACCCCCTTGCTGACCCGGTCCACCCCCGAGGGCGCGCGGGACTTCCTCGTGCCCTCCCGGTTGTGGCCCGGCTCGTTCTACGCGCTCCCGCAGTCCCCGCAGCAACTCAAGCAGCTCCTCATGGTCGCGGGACAGGATCGCTACTACCAGATCGTCCGGTGCCTCCGGGACGAAGCGCCGCGCGCCGACCGCAGCTTCGAGTTCACGCAGCTCGACGTCGAGATGTCGTTCGCGGACCAGGAGGATGTCTTCGCCGTGATCGAGCCCCTCTACGCGCGGTACGTCCGGGAGATCCACGGTGTGGACGTCGAGACCCCCTTCCCCCGGATCCCCTACGACGAGATGCTCGCGCGGTTCGGGACCGACAAGCCCGACCTCCGCTACGGGATGGAGCTCGCCGACCTCGGTCCGGTCTTCGCGGGCACCGGGTTCAACGCCTTCGCGTCGGTGCTCGCCGCCGAGGGCGGCGCGATCAAGGGCCTCGCCGCCCCGGGCGGCGGCCGGCTCTCGCGCAAGGAGCTCGACCAGCTCGTGCAGGACGCCAAGGGCCGGGGCGCGGCGGGGCTCGTCTGGATGGTGGCCGAGGCCGACGGCGTCCGATCGCCGGTGGACAAGCACCTGGCGAGGAACGAGGTCGAGGGGGTCCGCACTGCCACCGGCGCCACCGAAGGCGACCTCGTCTGCATCGTGGCCGATCAGCTCGACCGGGTGCACGTCGCGCTGGACGGGGCGCGTCGCCACCTCGCCGATCGCCTGGGTCTGGTCCCCGAGGGCGAGTGGCGGTTCGTCTGGTTCACGGACCCGCCCCTGTTCGACTGGAGCTATGAGGAAGGCAAGTGGGTCTCGAACCACCATCCCTTCACCGCGCCGGCCACGGACGATCTCGACCCGAGGACCGCGAAGGCGAAGGGGTACGACCTGGTCCTCAACGGCTTCGAGATCGGTGGCGGGAGCATCCGGATCCACCGTCCCGAGGTGCAGGAGCGGGTCTTCGAGGTCTTGGGGCTCGCGGAGGACGAGATCGAGGAGAAGTTCGGCCACCTGATCCGGGCGTTCCGCTACGGCGCGCCGCCGCACGGCGGGATCGCGATGGGGCTCGACCGGATCGTCATGCTCATGGCGGGCCAGGAGACGCTCCGCGAGGTCACCGCGTTTCCCAAGGCCCAATCCGGCACCGATCCGCTCACCGGCGCGCCGGCGCCGATCGACGAGACTCAGCTCCGGGAGCTCGGGATCCAGCCGATCCCCCCGAAGCCCGATCCGGGGAGGAGAGCATGAGCACGCCGATCCTGAACGACGACGACATCGCGCTGCTCACGGGGAAGAACTTCGCCCACCTGGCCGTCGTCCGACCCGACGGCACGCCGCACGTCACCGTCACCTGGATCGACGCCGCCAACGGCTCCGTGCTCGTGAACACGGCGGTCGGCAGGGTGAAGGATCGCTACGTCCGGCTCGACCCACGGGTGTCGGTGACCCTGCACGACGAGGAAGACCCGTACCGGTGGCTCCGGATCGACGGCATCGTGGAGGACTTCGTCACGGGGCCGGAGGCCGACACGCACATCGACGCGTTGAACCAGCGGTACCATGAGGGCGAGCGGTGGACGGCCACGCCCCGGCAGGAGCGCGTGATCTACCGGATCCGGCCGACTCGGGTCCTTCGGCGCTACGACGGTTGAACCTGCGGCGCAACCATCCTGAGCCGTCCTCGTCGGGGATCGGTCGGGCTAGGTACTCGGCCTAGGGCCGATGGAGGTTCCTCCGTAGCCGGGGAGGGCCTATCATGCCGGTTTCCGGCTTCGACGGGGCCGGACACTCCGCTCCCACGAAAGGATTCTCCTCCGGATGGATCGACCACTCGCGACGCGGATGCGTCCGCGCACCTTCAAGGAGTTCGTCGGGCATCACCATCTGCTCGGCGAGGGCAAGCCGCTCACCAAGCTGATCGACGGCGGCCACCTTCCTTCCATCATCCTCTGGGGACCTCCCGGCACAGGGAAGACGACCCTCGCCCACTTGCTCGCCGTGGCGGTCGGGGCGGACTTCCAGCAGCTGTCGGCCGTGAGCTCCGGCGTCTCGGACGCGCGACGGGTGATGGATCACTCGAAGACCACCCTGTTCCGCACGGTCCTGTTCGTGGACGAGGTGCATCGGTGGAACAAGGCGCAGCAGGAGATCCTGTTGCCGGCCATCGAGGACGGCTCGATCACGCTGATCGGGGCGACGACCGAGAACCCGTACCACAGCCTCGTCGGCCCGCTGCTCTCACGGTCCCTCCTGCTGCGTCTCGAGCCGCTCGAGCAGAAGGAGGTCCGCGGCCTGCTCGAGCGCGCCGTGATCGACGCCGAACGCGGGATGGGCGCACTCGGGGTGACTTTGACGGACGACGCGCTCGACCATCTCGTCGAGCTCGCGGCGGGCGACGCCCGAGCGGCGCTGACCGCCCTCGAAGCCGCCGTCCTGCTCGCCGATGCCGGTGAGACCCTGATCGACGGAGCGCGGGTCGCCGACGCCGTCCAGCGCCGGATCGTCGCCTACGACCGGGGCGACTCGCACTTCGACGTCGTCTCCGCCTTCATCAAGAGCATGCGCGGCTCCGACCCCGACGCCGCGCTCTTCTGGCTCGGCCGGATGCTCCACGCCGGCGAGGACCCCCGGTTCATCGTGCGGCGGATGATCATCTTCGCGTCCGAGGATGTGGGCCTGGCCGATCCGCAGGCGCTGCCGGTGGCGGTGGCCGCCGCTCAGGCGCTCGAGCACGTCGGTCTGCCGGAGGCGCGTCTCAACCTCGCCCATGCGGCCCTGTACCTGGCCCGCGCGCCGAAGTCGAACTCGGTGACCGAGGCGCTCGAGAAGGCGTTGGAGGATGCGGACTCGAACGATCTCGTGCCGGCTCATCTCCGCGATGCCCACTACGCGGGCGCCGCCAAGCTCGGGCACGGCGAGGGCTACGAGTACCCCCACGACTTCGAGGGCCACCACGTGGACCAGCGATACCGGCCGGAACGGTTCGAGGATGCGGTCTACCACGTGCCGACGGGCCAGGGCAGCGACATCGAGGTCGAGCCCGGAACCGGGACGCCGGCGAAGGACTGAGCCTCTTCGGGAGCCGTGGGTATGCTGGGCCACGCCCACCCACGGAAGCCCGGAGGTAACGGATGACGCTCCTCGCACTCACCGGCGGCGAAACCGCCCTGATCGTCCTGGCCGCGTTCTGGGGACTGCTGGTCCTGTTCCTCTGCCTGGTCCTCTTGAACACGTTCCGCGTGCTCGAGGCGACCCGGCTCACCGTGGACGCGATGCGCGAGGAGACGGTGCCGCTCCTGCGTGAGATCAAGGGGTCCGTCGAGCGAACCAACGGACACCTCGACCGGGTGGGGGGCGTCCTGGATTCCGTCGGGGGCATCGTCGGGCGTGTCGAGCGCTTCACGGGTCTGATCGAACACGCGGCGTCCAGCCCGCTCGTGAAGTTCCTGAGCGTCGGCGCCGGTGTGAAGAAGGCCGCGGAGTCCTTCGGGAAGAAGCGGTCCAAGGCTTCCCGGACGGCTTCCGCTCCCACGGCGCCGGATGCGACGGCCCCCTGACATGCGGCGAGGCTTCTGGGTCGCGCTCGGGCTCGGCGCCGGCGCGACCGGCGCCGTCCTCGCGTCCCGCTGGGCGAAGCGCCAGGCGAACAAGGTCAGGACGGCGACGCTCGCCCGGGAGGCGAGCGGCGGACTGATGGACCTGTCGAAGCTCGTCGCGGAGTCGATCGAGGAAGGCAAGCGGGCGATGGAACAGCGCGAGCGCGAGCTCCGCGAGGAGCTGGACGCGTCGAGGCGCGAGCCCGATCCGGACGAGCCGACCGCCGCCTGAGAGCCGCCGAGACCCGCCGGTAGACTCGGCGCGTGGAGGGGGAGCGGATCCGCGAGCTGTTCCTGTCGTTCTTCGAAGAGCGCGGACACAAGCGCGTCCCCAGCTCGTCGCTGATCCCGCCGCCGGAGTCCGGGCTCCTGCTCGCGAACGCGGGGATGAACCAGTTCATCCCGATCTTCCTCGGCCAGGCGGCACCCGCCTATCCGCGGGCCGTGACCGTCCAGAAGGTGATGCGCACGAACGACGTCGAGAACGTGGGCAAGGACGCTCGCCACCTCACGTTCTTCGAGATGCTCGGCAACTTCTCCTTCGGTGACTACTTCAAGGCCGACGCGATCGCCTGGGCGCACGAGCTGATCACCGAGGGCTTCGGCATCGAGCACGACCGGCTCTGGGTGACGGTGTACGAGGAGGACGAGGAGGCGGTGCAGGCCTGGGTCGACGGTGTCGGACTCTCGCCCGAGCGGATCGTGCGACGTGGCATGACGGACCAGGAGGGCGAGCTCGCGAACTACTGGCACACGCACGCCGCCGGGCCGGGCGGGCCGTGTAGCGAGATCTTCGTCGACCGCGGAGCGAGGTACGGGCCGGAGGGCGGTCCCGACGTCGACGAGGAGCGGTTCATGGAGATCTGGAACCTCGTCTTCATCCAGGATCGGATCGATGCGGACCTCCGGTTCGCGGAGCCGCTGCCCGCGAAGAACGTCGACACCGGCTCGTCGCTGGAGCGCGTGGCGGTGGTCCTGCAGGACGTCGACAGCGTCTTCGAGACGGATCTGCTCGGTCCGCTGCTGGAGGTGGCCGAGTCCCTGTCGGGGCGCCGGCACGGCCACGATCCCCACGACGACGTGTCCCTGAAGATCGTCGCCGAGCACGGCCGGGCCACCACCTTCCTGATCGCGGACGGGATCCAGCCGGCGAACGAGGGCCGTGGCTACATCCTGCGCCGGATGCTGCGGAGGATGGTCACCCACGCACGGCGCCTCGGGATCGAGCGCGCCGTGATGGACCCGATCGTCGACGTCGTGGTGGCGAGGTTCGGCGACGCGTACCCGGCGCTCCGGGACAACGAGGCGTTCGTGCGGCAGGTAGCGGGCTCCGAGGAGGAACGGTTCGCGTCCACGCTCCGGCAGGGGCTGGTCCTGTTCGAGGATGCCACGACGCGCGCGATGAACGGCCGGATGACGGGAGACGACGCCTTCAAGCTCTCGGACACGTTCGGGTTCCCCCGGCAGCTGACGGAGGAGCTCGCGGCGGAGGCCGGCCTGTCCGTGGACACGGATCGGTTCGCCGCCCTGCTCGAGGAGCAGCGCGATCGCGCTCGGGCCGCCGCCAAGAAGGTGCCCATCGGCCTCGACGCGGGAGCCGCCCCGCCGACGGCCTTCGTCGGCTACGACACCCTGGAGTCCGAGGCGACGGTCGTGACGCTCCTCGATCCGGAGTTCCGAGAGCTGACGGTCGCCGAGGAGGGTCAGGACGTCCGGATCTTCCTCGACCGAACCCCCTTCTACGCGGAGGGTGGCGGCCAGGTGGGCGACCGCGGCCTGATCCGCACGTCGTCGGGCGTGATCCGCGTTCTCGACACGGTCCCCGCGGGCGATCGTTCGATCCTGCACGCCGGCGTGGTCGAGTCGGGTGAGGTGTCCGCCGGGGAGTCGGCGCACGCTGAGGTCGACGCCGATCGCCGCGGATCGACCGCCCGAGCGCACACCTCCACGCATGTGGTCCACGCGACGCTGCGGGACCTCCTGGGCGATCACGCCCGCCAGGCCGGCTCGCTCGTCGAGCCAGGGCGCCTGCGGTTCGACTTCCCCCATCCCGGGGCGGTCTCCGCCGAGCAGCTCCAGGAGGCCGAGCTGATCGCGAACCGCCGGCTCGCGAACGACGACGCCCCGAACATCTTCGAGACCTCGATGGCCGAGGCGGAGCGGATCGGCGCGGTGATGCTCTTCGGCGAGAAGTACGGTGACACGGTTCGCGTCGTCGAGATCGGCGACTACTCGCGCGAGCTCTGCGGTGGCACCCACGTGACGCGTACCGGACACGTCGGTGTGATCCGGATCCTGCACGAGGGCTCGATCGGCGCGGGCATGCGGCGGGTCGAGGCCGTGGTGGGGCCCGACGCCCTCCGCGAGATCAACGTCGAGCGCGCGCTGCTGCACGAGCTGGTCGACGCGATCGGGAGCCGCGATCCACGGGCGGCGATCGACCACGCCCGGAAGGTGATCGAGGAGAACAAGCGGCTCCGGAGCGAGCTCGGCAAGCTCCAGAAGGGCGACCGCGACGCGGTCATCGCCTCGCTCGTGGACGGAGCGCTCGACGTGGACGGCCTCTCGCTCGTCGTCTCGGAGCTGGCCGGCACGGACGCGAGCGGGCTCCGGGAGCTCGCCCAGAAGGTGCGCGACCGCCTCCAGGGTCGTCCGGCGGCCGTCGTCCTGGGCGGGGGCTCCGACGGCACGGCGCAGCTGGTCGCGGCCTCCACGTCCGAGGCCGTCGCGAAGGGCGTGACCGCGCCGGCGCTCCTGCAGGACGCGGCCACGGTGATCGGCGGCGGGGCGGGCGGCAAGGACATCCTCGCCATGGCGGGCGGCCGCAACGTCTCCGCGGTCGCCCAGGCGCTCGGCGGGATCCCCGCCCGCGCCCGCGAGCTCCTCGCGGCCTCCTGAGGTGTCCGGTCCTCCGACCCCCGACGCGCCCTCCTCCCCCGAGCTTGCCGCCGATCCCGGCCGAGGCTCCGTCCTCGGGCTCGATCTCGGCGACGCTCGGATCGGTGTGGCGATCTCGGATCCCGAGCGACGGCTGGCCGTCCCCGTCGGCACCGTGCACGTCGGACAGCCGCCCGGCGAGCTGCTCGCCATCGCCGAGCTGGTGCGCGAACGGGGAGCGACGCGCATCGTGATCGGGCTCCCGTTGTCCCTGCGGGGCGAGCGGGGTGCCCGTGCCGGCCACGCGATGGCGTTCGCGGACGCCCTTCGCGCCGTGGTCGGTGTCCCGGTGGAGCTGCACGACGAGCGGCTGTCGACGGTGGAGGCCGAGCGGGCGCTCGCCGAAGGGGGAACCCGAGGCCGCGAACGCCGCCGCGCGGTGGATGCCGCGGCCGCGGCCGTCATCCTGCAGGCCTGGCTCGACGCACGTCGGCACAACGCCTGACGGCGGATCGACCGGTATCCTCGCGGACATGTCGGCGGAGCCGGGCCTGCGGCGGGCCGAGCGCAGACGCCCCCGCCGGCTGACCCTCGTCATCGCGCTCGTCCTCTTCCTCGGTGTCGTCGGCGCGTTCTGGGGCGTGATCCGGTACTACCAGACGTGTCGGGGACCGGCGGACGGTCCGAAGCGAGCGCTGACCTTCACCGTCGAGCGGGGATGGACGTGGGAGGACGCGATCGACGATCTCCATGCCAAGGGCGTGATCCCGTGCGGAGGGATCGCCGCGAACTTCCTGTTCCGAGGGACGGACAAAGCCGACGAGATCCTGCGCGCCGGGCCGTACGAGCTCACGACCGGCATGACGCTCGATGCCGCGGTGGACGTGCTCACGACCCCCCCGCCGGAGGTTCCCACCGTCACGCTGGTGATCCCGGAGGGCTTCCGGCTCACGCAGATCGCCGAGAAGGTACAGGAGGACCTCGGCATCCCCGCGAGGCGGTTCCTCCGCGAGCTCCGCAGCGGTCGCTACGTCCTTCCGCCGTACCTGCCGAAGGAGGCGGAGAGCCCGGAGGGGTTCCTGTTCCCGAAGAGCTACGAGTTCGTCGAGGAGGATCTCTCCGCTCGCGTCGTGGCGCAGCGCCTCCTCGACCAGTTCCGGAAGGAGGCCGAGGGACTGCCCTTCGACCGAGCGGACGAGCTCGGCGTCTCGGCCTACGAGCTCGTGATCGTAGCGTCGATGATCGAGGAGGAGGCGCGGGTCGACCGAGATCGGAAGCTGATCGCCGGGGTGATCTACAACCGGATCGAGCGGGGGATGGCGCTGGGGATCGACGCCACGCTCCTGTACGACGACCCGACGCCCGACGGCGAGCTGTCCTCCTCGGACCTCGCCTCCGACAGCCCGTACAACACGAGGATCAACGCCGGATTGCCGCCGACGCCGATCGCGAGCCCTGGGGCGGAGTCGCTCCGCGCCGCCCTCGAGCCGGCCGACACGCCGTTCCTCTACTACGTGCTCTGCGGGGAGGACGGTCACCACCGGTTCGCGCTGACGCTCTCGGAGCACGATCGGAACGTCGATGCCTGTCTCGGCTGACCTGCGGATCGGCGGCGGGACCGGGACCGTCGGCATCATCGGCTGGCCCGTCACCCACAGCCTCTCGCCCGCGATCCACAACGCCGCCTTCGCCGCGACCGGACTCGATTGGGTCTACGTGCCGCTGCCGGTGCCTCCGCAGGAGCTCCGGGAAGCGCTCGCCGGCCTCGGACCGCTCGGGTTCCGGGGAGCCAACGTCACGATGCCGCACAAGACCGAGGCCGCCGACCTGCTGGAACGCCTTTCGGAGGACGCCCGGGTCCTGCGGGCCGTGAACACGGTGACCGTCCGCGGCGGTGGCGTCGAGGGGCACAACACTGACGCGCCGGGCTTCGAGCGGTTCCTCCGGCGGGACGCGGGATTCGACCCCGCCGGGAGGACGGCGCTCGTCTACGGCGCCGGGGGCGCCGCCCGCGCCTGTGCCCTCGCGCTGGCCCGCGCGGGGCTCGCGCGGCTCACCGTGGCGGCGCGCGACGAGGTTCGGGCGGCGCCGCTCGTCGCGATCATGGGATCGCTCGACCTTCCCGTCGCCGTCGTGCGGCCCGGCGACGTGGCGGAGCTCGCCGTCGACCTGGTGGTGAACGCCACCCCGGTCGGAAGCCCCGGGGCCGAGCCGGCGCATCCGTCGCTCCCGCGACTCGGCACCGGCGTCGTGGTGGTCGACCTCCTCTACGACCCCCCCACGACGGACCTCGAGCGGCGGGCGAAAGTCGCCGGGGCGACCGCCCTGGGCGGGCTCGGCCACCTCCTGGAACAGGCGGCGCTGTCCTTCGAGCTCTGGACCGGGATGCCGGCGCCCCTCGAGGTCATGTCGGCCGCAGCGCTGGCGGCGCTGACGAAACCGTAGCGCCGAGACCGTTCAAGCGACCGCCTCGCTCGGTCGATGCCCACACGGAAGAGGGATGACCGACTACTCGGCACTTGCGCAGCGGGTCTCCTCGAGCGTCACCGGGGTCCGCGGCTGTCTGATGCTGTCACGCGACGGCATGGTGCTGGGCGCCCATCCCGAAGGCGACGTCGAGGCCGATCTCCGAGCCGCCTGGGTACGCTTCGCGGGGGTCGGGGACCCCGAGCGCTCCTACGTCGTGTTCCCCGACCAGATCTGGGCGTTCGTGCAACGCGGCTCGTACGCCGGGTTCGCCGTGGCGGAGGCGGGTGTCCGGCCGGGCGTGCTCGTGGACCTGCTCGAGCAGGTGCTGATGACCGGCGAACAGGAGCGCCTCCAGGATCGGCAGACGATGCGCGTGCCCGAGGCGCCGGCGGCGCCTTCCGGCAAGCCCCGCACGAGTCTGCACCGGCCGGATCGATCCGGCGCGGTCGAGCCGGCCGGCACGCTCCCGGAGGCCGCCTCGCCCCCGGCACCTTCGGGGTCCCGCCGTCCGGGAGAGACGGATCCAGATCCCGCCGCCCCCGTCGGCACCGACACCTCCAGGCCGGCGGAGCCCTCGACGCCGCCGCCGATCGACCCAGATCGGAACGAGGGCCCAGATCGGAAAGAGGGCAAGGAGGGCGAGCCGGAGGTCGACCGATTCCTCCTCGCGAAAGAGTTCGCCGGCCTGCTTCAGGTCCCCAAGGATGATGACGAAGCAAGCACCTAGCACCGAATGCGAGCTCCATCCGGCGGCAGACCTAGAGCGAACGGACCGGCGATGACGACCGTCAAACGGAAGTCGAAGCAACTCGGGCAGATCCTGATCGAGCTCGGCCTCATCACGCCCGAACAGCTGGAGTCGGCCCTCGAGGAGCACCAGCGGACCCCGAAGGCGCTCGGCCGGGTGCTCATCGACCTCGGCATGATCAAGGAGGCGGATCTCGTCCGCGCCCTGGCTGAGCAGGTCGGCCTCGAGTTCATCGACCTCACCGACGCCCAGATCGACGCGGCAACCACCGCCCTCCTCCCCGAAGCCCTCGCGCGCCGCTACCGAGCGCTCCCGATCGGCGAGCGGGACGGGAAGCTCCTCGTCGCGATGTCGGACCCGGCCAACGTCTACGCCCTGGACGACATCCGGACGATCACCGGCCGCGACGTGCAGCCGGTCGTCGCCACCTCCGCCGACGTGGAGCAGGCGATCCAGAAGTTCGCCGGCCTCGACTCGCAGGTCGAGCAGCTGGCCGCCGAAGCTGCCGAAGGCAGCGAGGGACAGGAGATGGACCTCGAGGCGGCCCTCGAGGACGCTCCGATCGTCAAGCTCGTGAACGCGATCATGACCCAGGCGGTCGCCGAACGCGCGTCGGACGTGCACGTCGAGCCCGGCGAGCACAGCGTCCGGATCCGGTTCCGGGTCGACGGCGTGCTCCACGAGCCCATGCGACCGCAGCCCAAGAACCTGCAGGGTGGCCTGATCTCGCGCCTGAAGGTCATGGCCGACCTGAACATCGCCGAGAAGCGCGTGCCCCAGGACGGCCGGATCTCCATGAAGGTGGGGACCCGTCAGCTCGACCTGCGCGTCGCCACGCTGCCCACCGTGCACGGCGAGAAGGTCGTGATCCGCGTGCTCGACAAGAGCAACGCGCTCCTGGCGCTCGAGGATCTCGGGTTCCTGCCGGACTCCTACGAACGGTTCGCGACGGCGTTCACGAAGCCGTACGGGGCGATCCTCGTCACGGGTCCGACGGGTTCGGGGAAGTCGACCACGATGTACTCGACCCTCAACATCTTGAACGAGGAATCCAAGAACATCATCACGGTCGAGGACCCGGTCGAGTACCGGATGGCCGGGGTCAACCAGATCCAGGTGAACCCGAAGGCCGGCCTGACCTTCGCCTCGGCGCTCCGGTCGATCCTGCGCGCCGACCCGGACATCGTCCTGATCGGTGAGATCCGGGACAAGGAGACGGCCACGATCGCGATCGAGGCCGCCCTGACTGGGCACCTCGTCCTCTCGTCGCTGCACACGAACGACGCGCCGTCGGCGATCAGCCGGCTGGTCGAGATGGACGTCGAGACGTTCCTGGTCGCGTCCTCGATCGACGCGGTGGTCGCTCAGCGGCTGGCGCGGATCCTCTGCGAGAGGTGCAAGGAGCCCTACCGGCCCGACGAGGCCGAGCTGTTCCAGGCGGGCTACCAGGAGGAGCACTGGGCGGAGATCGGGGAGGTCTTCCGCGCCCCGGACATCCGCACCGTCAAGAACGACTGCAAGGCTTGCTCCGGCACCGGCTACCGGGGCCGGATCGGGCTGTACGAAGTGATGCTCCGCAGCGAAGAGCTCGAACGGCTCACGGTGGAGCGTGCATCTGCCGATGCCATCAGGACCGTCGCCATCCAGCAGGGCATGCAGACCCTGCGGGAGGACGGTCTGGCCAAGGTTCGAGCAGGGATCACATCGATCGAGGAAGTCGCGAGGGTGGTGAAGTGAGATGAGCTCAGTGGTCCAGCAGGACGAGGACATCCAGATCCCCGTGCCCGAGTTGCTCGGCGCGCTCCTCGAGAAAGAGGGATCCGACCTCCACCTCACGGCGGGGTCCCCGCCCATGGTGCGGGTTCACGGCGAGCTGGAGCCCGCGGGGGACTACCCCGCGCTCACGCCGCGCGCGTTGCAGGGCATGGTCTACGCGATCCTGCCGCAGAAGCTCCGCGAACGCTTCGAGCAAGAGCTCGAGCTCGACATGTCGTACTCGTTGCCGGGCCGTTCCCGGTTCCGCGTGAACGTGTTCCAGCAGCGCGACGCCGTCGGCGCCGTCTTCCGGGTGATCCCGTTCGAGATCAAGAACGCCGACGAGCTCGGGATCCCCAACGTGGTCACGGACCTCGCCCGGTTCCAGCGCGGCTTCGTCGTCGTGACCGGCCCGACCGGTTCGGGCAAGTCCACGACGCTCGCGGCGATGGTCGACATCGTGAACCGCGAGCGGTCGGGCCACATCATGACCGTCGAGGATCCGATCGAGTTCCTCCATCGACACAAGAGCTGCGTGGTCAACCAGCGTGAGGTCGGGGCCGACACCCACGGTTTCGCCCAGGCGCTCAAGCACGTCCTGCGCCAGGACCCCGACGTGATCCTGGTCGGCGAGATGCGCGACCTGGAGACCATCGGGACGGCGATCACCGCCGCCGAGACCGGCCACCTCGTCTTCGCGACCCTGCACACGCAGGACGCCCCGCAGACGATCGACCGCATCATCGACGTGTTCCCCCCGCACCAGCAGCAGCAGGTCCGGGTCCAACTCTCCACGACGCTGCAGGGCGTGGTCACGCAACAGCTCGTCCCGACCACGGACGGGCAGGGACGGGTCGCGGCGGTCGAGGTGCTCGTGTGCACGCCCGCGGTCCGGAACCTGATCCGGGAGGGGAAGACCCACCAGATCTATTCCTCGATGCAGGCGGGTGGCCGCTACGGCATGCAGACGATGGACATGTCGCTCGCCCAGCACATCAAGGCGGGTCGCGTGACGCAGCAGGTCGCGTTCGAGCGGTGCCACGATCCCGAGGAGCTCCAGCGACTGCTCGGCGGCTCCTTCTCGAGCGGGGTCTCCGACGGGTACGACAGCTCCGCCGCCTACGGGTCCTCCGGCTCGTCCGGCGGCATGCTGATGGGAGGCTGAGATGGCGGATACGTTCCAGTACAAGGTTCGCGACCGGGCGGGCACCGTCACGACCGGGTCGCTCGTCGCCGACAGCGAAGCGCTCGTCCTCGCACGCCTGCGTGAGCAGGGTCTGACCCCGCTCGACGTCCAGCGTCAGAAGAAGGGCATCGGGCAGATCGAGTTCGGCGGCAAGAAGGTCAAGCTCAAGCAGGTCGCGATCTTCTCCCGCCAGTTCGCGACGATGGTCAACTCCGGCCTGCCGATCCTGCGCGCGATCGCGATCCTCGCCGATCAGACCGAGAACAAGGAACTCGCCCGCGTGTTGAACGAGGCCCGGCTCGACGTGGAGCAAGGATCCTCCCTCTCGGGCGCGCTCGGCAAGCACGATCACGTCTTCAACAACCTGTACGTCTCGATGGTGCGGTCGGGTGAGACGGGCGGCTCGCTCGACACGACCCTGATGGCCCTCGCGGAGATGATCGAGCGAGAGGTTCGCCTGCGCGGGAAGATCAAGTCGGCGATGACCTACCCGGTGGCCGTCGTCGCCCTCGTGGTCTTGATCATGTCAGCCATGCTGCTGTTCGTGGTCCCGCAGTTCGAGTCGATCTTCAGCCAGCTCGGCGGGACGCTCCCGCTGCCCACCCGTGGCCTGATGTTCTTGTCGGATACGTTCAAGTCCTACTGGTACGTCGTCCTGATCGGGGCGATCGCCGGCCGGTTCTTCTTCCGCCGGTACAAGAAGACCGAGAAGGGTCGTGAGGTCGTCGACGCCATCAAGCTCCGGGCACCGGTCTTCGGGTCGCTCTTCCACAAGACGGCGCTGTCCCGGTTCTCGAGCACGCTCGCGATGCTGATGAAGTCGGGTGTGCCCATACTGCAGGCCCTCGAGATCGTGAGCGAGACCGTCAACAACAAGGTCGTCGGCAGGGCGATCACCGAGGTGCAGGTGTCGGTACGTGACGGCGAATCGATCGCGAAGCCTCTCACCCGGTACCCGGTCTTCCCGCCCATGGTCGTGCAGATGATCTCGGTGGGCGAGGAGACCGGCCAGGTCGACCTGATGCTGGAGAAGATCGCCCAGTTCTACGACCAGGAGGTCGAGGCTGCGGTCGATGCCCTGACGTCCCTGATCGAGCCGATCCTGATCGCGGTCATCGGTGCCTGCGTCGGAGGCGCGGTCGTGGCCCTCTATCTCCCGATGTTCAACATCATCAAGCTGATCCAATAGGCGAGAGCTCCGTCATCGCCGGACGGAGATGGTGGCCGGCGGCGCCTCGGGCGCCGCCGGCCCCGTCATGCCCGGGTCGCTGCGGCGCCACAGCCCTTGGCGCTCGGTCGCTGCCGGGGACCGATCCAGTGGCCCTCACTCCGTCTCGCCGTGCCTCCTAATCATTCTGGGGTATTTCCACGATCCTGCTCCCCGGGGCTTCAGTTCAGGCGGGGGGACGCCGAAATCAGTGGAGAACGCGCACCGCTGTGGTGCGCAGATACCCAAGGAAGGGAGGCGAAGGCAGAATGCTCAAGCGTTTGCGTGAGCGTGAGGAGGGTTTCACCCTCATCGAGTTGATGGTGGTCGTTCTGATCATCGGCATCCTGGTCGCCATCGCTCTGCCGACGTTCCTCGGCGCCCGTGAGCGGGCGCAGAACCGGGCGGCTCAGTCGAGCCTCCGGAACGCCCTCGTGGCGGCCAAGACGGCCTACACGGACGACAGCGACTACACCGGCGCGGACACCTCCGCTGAGCTCGAGGCCATCGAGCCGTCGTTGAACTACGTCGCCGGCACCGCGGCGTCGACCACCCACACCGAGGTGAGCGTGACCGTCTCTGGCACGAACAACGAGGTCTGGTCCGCGGCCTCTCTGTCCGAGTCCGGTGACTGCTTCTACATCGAAGACAGCGCCGCAGGCCCGGGCACGACCTACGGCTCCGGGGCAACGTGCACCGGTGACGCGGCCCTGGCCGCAGCGCTGACGACCGAGTGGTAAGCGGTCCAACGCACTGAAGGCTGGAAGGGCGGCCCCTCGGGGCCGCCCTTTCCGCTTCCCGGATCCCTCGGCCGGACAACGACCCGGGGGTCCCTCAAGTGAGGGACGGCGGATGCCGACACCGTGAACGGAAGGCCCTCTCGAAGGACGGACGATGAGTCGACGCCATCTCATGAGGCGGATCCGTGCGCGCGCTGACGGCGAACACGGGTTCACCATCCTGGAAACGATCATCGCGATGATGGTCGTCTTCGCCTCGTTGACCGCCCTGGCGTACACGGCGTCCATCGGTTTCCGCTACACGGGCTACGCGCGGGACCGGATCCAGGCCACCGGGATCGCGAACCGCGTCATGGAGGATATCCGAGGCCTCGCCTACACGAAGATCACCGGCGGGATCCCGACGTCGGAGCTCGCTTCCGACAGCCGGATCGTCGCCTGCCCCGAGTACCGCTTCCAGTCCTGCACCGGCGAGGAGATCGTGTCGTCGACCTTCGACGCGACCTATGAGGCTGCCTGGCTCGTCCCGCACACCGACTCGATGAGCGTCGGGAACCTCGACGTGACGTACTCCACCTACATCACGAACGACGCCCCGACCACCAACCCATACCGCGTCACGGTGATCATCGAGTGGGTGAACGGGGCCATCAGCAATGCGCCGAACAACTCGGTCAGGGTCCAGAGTCTCTTCTGGTCCCCGGAAGGGTGCGTGAACTCGACCACCCACCCGTTCGCGGCCCCGTGTCAGCCGTTCTTCTACGGGCAGGTAGATGCCCCGCAACCGCTCCTGAGTGTAACCGGGCGGTTGTTCGATTTCGCCATCGATTTCGAGTCCCTGGAAGTCACGCTCCCAGGGCTCGCCGCCACGGCCCAGGAGGAGCAGACGACCGACCTGGACGCCACGACCAAGCTCTCGGGCATCACCTTCGTCGACAGCGCTGGTGAGGAGAGCGCGGGCAACCAGCAGGCCAAGGCGGACGCCGACAACAAGGCGGAAACAGCGACGGGTGTGACGGGGGGCGGTGCGAGCACCGACGTCACCGCGGACAGCCTTTCGAGATTGGTGACCGGCTGCTGCGGCCAGATCGGGCTGAGGGCGACGGTCGCTGCCGGCGACCTCGAGGGGCGGTCCGCATCCGTGGATGCATCGGGGGTCGACACGTACGCCTGTCCCACGACGGGGACCCGGGAGACCGACCTCCTGCCCTGCTCGGGTGCCCACGCTCGCCAGGTCGGAACGGCCACCGTCGAGGTCCTTCATTCGCATGTGCTGGCACCCGTCGGTGCCGCGAACCTGCTCCGGGTCGAGAGCCCCGGAACCGACACCGCCGGAAAGATCGATCGTGACGCCGCGGGCACCGGCGAGGATGGCCTGATCGACGTCGCCGCCTCGCGGACCCTGGGAACCGTCCAGCTCGGTGGGTTCCCGACCTCCGGCATGACGCCGCCGACGGGGATGTCGAGCACGGCCACGAACAACACGAACTACTGCGTGCGCCTGGTCGGGTACACGGACAGCGCCAGAGCCGTCGCGGGGGAGCGCACCTCAACGGCTCCATCCGCACCCGCTCCGACCGGGACCTTCCACTACTACAACGGCTCCGGCTACTCGAACAAGGTCGTCACCGACACCACGCTGGACACGCTCACAGTGACATGCTCCAGTGGGCCGCAAGTGGTCGGCTCATCCACCGCGACGTGGCGCGTGACGGTGGTCTCCGGTGGGATCGTGCATGCATCCACGACGACCGCGCAGACCGCCGATCCTACGGACTCCCAGATCACGTGGGACGCTTCAGCCTCGACCCAGCCGATCGAGATCACGATCCGATACGAGTTCATCGTCGACGGCATCTGGCAGATCGACCTTACCGCGACCTTCGATCCGGGCGACCTCCTGGCCCACGCGATCTACGGGCCGCCGCCGGCACAGCAAGGGGCGTAGGAGATGGCCAGGTTCATCTGGGTGCTTCGCCGGCTCCGCGGGGAGCGCGGGATGACGCTGGTGGAGCTCGTCGTCGCGATGGCGATCCTGTCCATCGTGATGCTGGTCATGACCTCGACGCTCTCGAGCATCCAACGGGCTGTCGTCGAGGAAGACGTTCGAGTCCGACTGAACGATCAGGCTCGCCTGGCGTTGCAGTCGCTCGACCGGCTGGTCCGGTCCGGGAACATCCTCTACGACCCGGTCGACGAGTTGGGGGCCGACCCCTACGACGCGACCGCCACGGGGTACCTGTTCCGGGTCTACACCCAGGCCGAGCAGACCGAGGACGAGGACCCACGCTGCGCCCTATGGCTCGTGAACGAGGAGCAGCAGCTGCTGTACCGGACCTGGCCGATCAACTCGCCGTCTGCTGCATCGGACTGGACGGTCGTCGCCGACGGGATCGTGAATCGCGATCTCGACGAGCCCGCATTCACGCTGGACCCCGCCGGCCGAACGATCGCCGTGGAGTTCCACGTGAATCCTGATCTGGAGGACCGGCCGCAAGCCACCCAGGTCATGCAGGCGTCGCTGACCGGCCGGAACACATCGTTCGGCTACCCGGTTCAGCTCTGCGCGACGCTCCCCGACCTCACCTGAAGAAGGAGACGACACCCATGCTGATGCGCCTGCGAGACGACGAGCGAGGGGTCGCGATGATCGTGAGCCTGTCGGTCGCGTTCGTCGTGCTGATCCTTTCGACCGTCGTGGTGGCGCAGTCGATCCATTCGCTCGACGCGAGCGGGTACGATCGCGAACGCCTGCTGTCCGTCAATGCGGCCGAAGCGGGCACGAACCACTGGTACGCCTACCTGCAGTCGACCCCGCCCGCGACGATGGCCGCCGACGCCGGCTGCGACGCGACGACCGGTCAGCTGACGATCGGGGACGTCGTCCAATCCGGGCCCTCGCAGGCCGCTTTCGATTCCGTCGGGACGTTCTACGACGCCGACGGCTCCACGGTCATGTGCTCCACGTTCAACGACACGATCTTCCCTGCATTCGCCAAGGTCGAGTCGACCGGGACGATCAACGGCGCACCCGCGAGGACGATCGAGACGTACGTCAGGCTGACCCCCAACTTCGGAGGCTTCGGCGCCGCGATCCTCACGGTCAACAGCACCATCTTTCAGAACAACTTCACGATCACCGGGAACACCGGCAACGACGGCGATATCTACGTGCTGAACGGCGACGCCACGGTCGAGAATGCCTTGACGCTCTACGGGAACATCTTCGTTCCGTCCGGGTCCGCCACGATCAGCGGCAACACCGACATCAAGGGCAACCTGTGGGCCCGAGACGACGTACAGATCGACAACCCGGGAACCGTGGAGGGCGCCGCGCTCTCCTCGACCGGTGACATCTTCGGGAGCGGTGCCGTGAGCGACGACGCGACCGCGGCCGGCGACGTCAACGACGCGACGCTCACGATCGGCGGTATCGTCACCGAGTTCGTCAGCATGCCCGATGTGCCGACGCAGACGTTCCCCGTGATCGGATACACCGCATCCGACTGGACGAGCGCCGGCTACACGATCATCGACTCGTCCATCTATGACTCGGAGCCCGGTTCGAACGATTGCCAGAAGGCCTACAGCTGGCTCAAGAACTCCTGGAACGGGAGCGCGTACACGAACATCGTCCTGCGGATCGGTCCTGGCGCCGCCTGCGAATTCAAGCCGGGCAACGACACCCTCACGATCAAGGGGAGCGTCGCGGTCATCACCGACTGGGGCTTCAACCTGAGCAAGTCCGACTGGAACGGGACCGCCGGAAGCGTCAAGAACCTGCATATCATCAGCGTCGCGCCGGCTGCTTCCTGCCCGACGAGCGCCACGGCCCACAAGAACATCACGGTCGCGAACAACACGAACTTCAACGCCCAGATCAATGCCTCCTTCTACACGCCCTGCACGGCATCGATGAACAACCAGAACGCTTTTGCCGGCCAGGTCCTGGCCACGAACGTCCAGATCGGGAACCAGTTCAAGATGTCCTACAAGCCGGTCCTCGTTCCCGGGATCACCGGCGTGACCGGCTTCAAGCAGGACATCTCCTACATCCACGAATGACCCGGCGCGGCCTCCACCACCTCGGGGCCGGCGGCGGGTAGGTTCGCCGTCGTGGACGATGCCTGGATCCGCGCGCTCGTCGCCCTGCCGTTCGGCCTCGTCGTGGGCAGCTTCATGACCGTCGCCGTCGCTCGGCTGCCGAAGCGCGAGTCCGTCGTGCGACCGCGGTCGCGCTGCCCGTCGTGCGGCGCGGAGATCGGGGCGCGGGACAACATCCCGGTGCTCTCATGGGTCCTCCTGCGCGGGCGGTGCCGCAGTTGCGGGGAGCGGATCTCGGTCGAGTACCCGCTCCTCGAGCTCGCGACCGCCGGGCTGGTGGTGCTCGCGGCGATCCGCTACCCGGATCCGTGGCAGGCGGGTCTGGTCGCCGGGCTGCTCGCCCTGATGCCCGGGATCGCGCTGATCGATCTCCGGCACCGGATCATCCCCAACGGCCTCACCTATCCGGCGCTGCTCCTGTTCCCGGTGGCGATCGCGCTCGCGTGGGCGATCGGCGACGCGGCCGACCTCGCGCGCGCGGCGATCGGCCTCCTCCTGTTCGGCGGGATCCTGTTCGTCGTCGCGACTGTCTCCAGGGGGATGGGGATGGGGGACGTGAAGCTCGCTGCCCTGATCGGTCTCGTCCTCGGCTCGATCGGCCTGCGCCTCGTCGGCGTGGCGGCGGGGGCGGCGATCGCCATCGGCGGTATCGCGGCGCTCGGCGCGCTGGCGGTGGGGAAGGGCCGGAAGAGCGCGATCCCGTTCGGGCCTTCGCTGGCGGCCGGGGCCGTGGTCGCGGGCCTCTGGGGTGAACCGATCGCCTCGTGGTACCTGGGCCGCTTCGTCTGAGTCCGCAGATCCGTTCTCTCCGTGTTCCTCTCGAAGTTCGTGGGAGGTGTTTGACTTCGATAGTTGCCTGATGTTTCCTGGGTATCTTCAAAGGGGCAGGTGTGCTTCCTGAGCCTTGGATGCTACTCGTGTGACTCACGAGGCACATGAGGAACATGAGGTACGAAGAGTGACGCTCGGAGAAGGAGCTCGGTGGCCGGTTCGCGCGCGTTCGTGACGGGGCGTCTCTTCACCGTGGCCGAGGTGGCCGAGGTCATGCGTGTCTCCAACATGACCGTGTACCGGCTCATCCGCTCGGGTGAGCTCCCCGCGCTGCGGGTCGGGAAGGGCTACCGCATCTTCGAGTCCGACCTCGAGCGCTTCCTCCAGGGACGGTCCGTGCACGTGGAGAACGGCTAGTGGCGAAAACGAGGATCGGACTCGATGTCGGCTCCACCGCTGTTCGGGCGGCGGAGCTCGCCGAAGGCTCTCCGCCCTCGGTCGTCCGAGCGGCCCAGGTGCCGCTCGCCGCCGGCGCGGTCGAGAACGGCGAGGTGCGTGACGTGGAGGTCGTGTCCGAGGCGCTGCGTGAGCTCTGGACCCGCGGGGGATTCAAGTCCCGGAAGGTCTGGATGGGTGTGGGGAACCAACGCGTCGTGGTTCGGGAGATCGCTCTCCCCACGATGCCCGAGAAGGAGCTCCGGCAATCCCTGGGCTTCCAGGTGCAGGAGTTCATCCCCATGCCGGTCGACGAGGCCGTGCTCGACTACCACCTGATCGAGGAGGTCGAGATCGACGGCCGCCAGATGCTCCGCCTCCTGCTCGTGGCTGCTCAGAAGGCGATGGTGGACGCGCTGGTCGTCGCCGCCACCAACGCGAAGCTCGAGCCGTTGGGTCTGGACCTGGTTCCGTTCGCGATGGTCCGCGCCGTGGGCACCACCGGCGCGGGGATGGCGCTGGAGCGGACCGGTGGAGAAGCGATCGTCGACGTCGGCGCGCACGTCACGAACATCGTCGTGCACTCGGCGGGAGAGACCCGCTTCGTCCGGATCCTGCCCTCCGGCGGCCGTGACATCACCGTGGCGATCGCCCGGGGACTCTCCCTGGAGGACGAGGTCGCCGAACGGCTGAAGCGAGGCGAGGCCGTCGAGGGCGTCGAGACCACGCCGAAGCAGGCATCGGAGGTGGCGCTCCAGCGGGCGACGCAGTTCGTCGACGAGATCCGCTCGTCGCTCGAGTTCTTCACCGCCCAGACGCAGGGCGCGCGGATCGATCGCCTCCTCGTCTCGGGCGGCGGGTCCAAGCTCGAGGGCTTCATCGGGATCCTGCGTCAGCGGCTCCCGGTGATCGTCGAGCCGGGGCGCGTGTTCAGCCAGGTCGGCTCGCAGCTCTCGCTGTCCGAGGAGGCGCAGACCGAGGCGGAGCCGGTGCTCGCCACGGCGGTCGGGCTCGCCATGCCCTGGAGCGGCTCATGAGTCAGGTCAACCTCCTCCCGCCCGAGATCCTCGCGGCCCAGCGCCAGCGCCGGATGGCCGGCGTCGTCGCGCTCGCCGGTGTCGGCCTGATCGGGCTCATCCTGGTCTTCTACGTGCTCCAGCTGAACTCGCTCAGCGGCGTCCGGAGCGACATCGAGGTGGCGGAGCAGAACAACGCCGGGCTCCGCCAGCAGATCCAGGCGCTGCAGGAGTTCGAGGAGCTCCGCGCGCAGGCGCAGGCCAAGCAGGAGCTGCTGAACGCAGTGTTCGCCGACGAGATCTCGTTCTCCGGGTTGCTGATGGATGTCTCGCGGGTGATCCCGAGCACGGCGGCCCTCACCACCCTGTCCGCCGCGGCCCAGGAGCCGACGCCCACGGCCGGGGGCACGACGCTGCTCGCCGGGCGGATCGACGTCGGCGGGCTGGCGCTGGACTACGAGACGCTCGCCTCCTGGCTGACACGGCTCGAGCGGATCCGCGGGTGGGTCAACCCCTGGGTGACCTCGATCGCGGATGCCGAGAACGGACCGATCACCTACACGTCCGGGGTCGACCTGACGACTGCCGCGCTGACGCCACGCGGCCGTATCGCGGGCGGGGTAGCCGATGCGGGGTAGACGGGGCATCGTCGTCGCCGGCGCCGGCGCCGCGATCCTCGCGCTGCTGCTGGTGTTCTTCCTCGTGCTGCCGAAGATGGGCCAGGTCACCGAGGCGGAGGAAGAGCTGGCGGACACGAGGTCGGAGCTGGCGACGCTGCAGGCGCAGTTGAACGCCCTCGAGCAGGCGCGCGACGAAGCCCCGGAGAACGAGGCGACCATCCGGGAAGTGGACGCCCAGGTGCCGCCGACGGCGGACCTCCCCGGCGTCATCCTGTTCCTCCGGAACGCGGCGGTCGTCTCCGGCGTCCAGGTGTTGAGCCTGACCCCGGCGCCTCCGACCCCCTCGGAGGTCAACGCGTTCTCGGCGATCCCTGTCTCCGCGAGCGGAGAGGGTTCCTACTTCTCGCTCGTGCGGTACCTCCACGAGATCGAGACGCTGCCGCGCGCCGCCACCGTGGAGTCCATCACCTTGAGCCCGACCGAGGGCACAGCCTTGACCTTCACCGCGACGATCACGCTGTACACGAGCGACGTCAGCTCGGGCCCGGGATCCGAACCCGGCCCGACCGAGCAGGGAGCGATCCCGGAGGCATGACCGATGGCGCTATCTGAACGGGATCGACGAACCGTCACCATCGGTGGGGTCGTGATGGGTGTGCTCCTGGCGGGGTTCGTGCTCTTCTCCGTCCTGGGCGGCGGTGAGGAGCCGTTCCCGGAGATCCCGCCGACCGTCCCCGGCCCGGAGTCGCCGAGCCCTTCTCCCGATGGCGCCGGGCCACCGATCCAGAGCTTCACCGGGCGGGACCCCTTCTCCGTTCCGCCCGCACTCTCCCCGTCGCCCACGACGGACGACGGCGGCAACGGCGGCAACGGCGGTCCGTCGCCCTCGAACGGCGGCAACGGCGGGCCGGGGCCATCGAACGGAGGCCCCTCGCCGACGGCACCGGGAGGTGGCTCGAGTCAGAACGTCGGAGGGTCCACGGTCGTCCTGCTCGACATCTTCGAGCGGGACGGCGCGACCCGGGTTCAGGTCGAGGTGGATGGCACCGTCCACGACGTCGGCATCGGGCAGCAGTTCGCCGGTGGACGGTTCGAGCTGCGGTCGGTGGGAGACAGCTGCGCCACGTTCCTGTTCGGCGACGAACAGTTCACACTCTGCCTCAACGTGCAGAAGTAGCCCCGGCGACCCGCCCACGGGGGGAGCGGTCGCCGGCGCGGGGGCGGCGTTCGCGCCGCCCCCGCATACTTCGAGTGCGCGGATGGGGTCCGATACGATGCTGCCGTGCTCAGGATGCTCACGGCCGGTGAATCTCACGGCAGAGCGCTCGTGGCCGTCCTGGAGGGGATGCCGGCGGCCGTGCCGGTGGCACCCAAGGAGATCGCGGGGGAGCTCGCGCGCCGACGGCACGGGCACGGCCGCGGCGGCCGTCAGCGGCTGGAGACCGACGCCCTCGACGTCGTGAGCGGCGTTCGCCACGGACGGACCCTCGGGTCGCCGATCGCGATCACGATCCCCAACAACGAATGGGAGGCGAAGTACCGAGACCTGATGGGTGTGGAGGGGGAAGGGGACCCCTCACAGCGCCTGACCCGCCCCCGGCCCGGGCACGCCGACCTCGCCGGGGCCATGAAGTACGGGTTCGACGACGTCCGCAACGTCCTGGAGCGCGCGAGCGCGCGCGAGACGGCGGCTCGCGTGGCGGTCGGCGCGCTCTGCAAGGCGTTCCTGGCGGAGCTCGACATCCGGATCGTCTCCCACGTCGTTCGCATCGGGAAGGTGGGGGTTCGCGCGTCGGCTCCGCCGCCCGCACCGGAGGACCTCGAGGCCGTGGACGCCTCCCCGGTGCGATGCCTCGACGAAGCCGTCGCCGCCCGGATGGTCGATGAGATCGATCGCGTCCGGAAGGCACGCGACACGGTGGGGGGCGAGTTCGAGGTGCTCGCGTACGGGTGCCCGCCGGGACTCGGCTCGCACGTCCACTACGACCGGAAGCTCGACGCCCGGCTCGCGCTGGCGCTGATGAGCATCCAGTCGGTCAAGGGTGTCGGCGTCGGCGACGGGTTCGCCTCCGCGGCCCGGTACGGTTCGAGGGCGCACGACGAGATCGTGCGCCGGGACGGGCGCATCGGGCGGGCGACCGCGCGGGCCGGTGGGATCGAGGGGGGCATGAGCACCGGGCAACCGATCCGCCTCCGGGCGGCGATGAAGCCCTTCTCGAGCGTGCCCACACCGCTTGCCACCGTCGACCTCGCGACCGGTGAGGACGCGGTGGCCATCAAGCAGCGCACCGACGTCTGTGCCGTTCCCGCCGGCGGTGTCGTCGGCGAAGCCGTGGTGGCGTTCGAGCTCGCGAACGCCGTGCTGGAGAAGTTCGGGGGTGACGCGCTGGCGGAGACGCGGCGCAACCTCGACGCGTTCGTCGCGGGGCTGCCGTGATCGTCTATCTCGTGGGCATGCCGGGTGCCGGCAAGTCCACGGTGGGGAGGGAGCTCGCGGGGCGCCTGGGCGTCCCGTTCGTCGACCTGGACGCCGAGATCGAGCGCGAGGCGGGGGCCGCCGTCGCGGACATCTTCCGGAGCGAGGGCGAGGCCGCGTTCCGAGCCCTGGAGGCGGCGGCCCTCGTGAAGACGTCGATGCACGATCCGGCCGTGGTCGCGTGCGGCGGCGGGGTGGTCCTGGAGCCCGCCAACCGGATCACGCTCCGCAACACGGGGGTCGCGGTCTACCTTGACGTGCCTCTCGACGAGCTCCGCCGCCGCGTCCGGCCCGCGACGGACCGGCCCCTGATCCGACAGGAAGGGGATCTCGAACGGCTGCTCGCCTCGCGCGAACCCCTCTACCGCGAGTTCGCCGCCCACGTCGTGGACGCGAGCGACACGCCGGAAGCCGTGGCGACGGCGATCGTCGAGGAGCTCCGTTGGTCCGTGTGACCGTTCCGGTCCCGGGACGCGCCTACGACGTGACGATCGGGTCCGGTCTCCTCGCTCGCGCGGGTGCGCACCTGCCCGACCTGCCGGGCGCCGCGACGGCGTTCGTGGTCTCCGATCGGGAGGTCGCGGACCGCTATCACGCGACGCTGGCGACCGCGCTCGAGGATCGCGGGCTCGCTCCGGTGCTGCTCCTCGTGCCCGAGCGAGAAGAGGCGAAGTCGCTCCAGGGCTACGAGAGCCTGCTGCGGCAGCTGGCGGGACGGGAGGCGCACCGCGACGACGTGATCCTCGCCCTCGGCGGGGGTGCGGTGGGGGACCTCGCCGGCTTCGTCGCGTCCACCTACATGCGGGGGCTCCCATTCGTCCAGGTCCCCACGACCCTGACGGCGCAGGTCGATGCCGCGATCGGCGGCAAGACGGGCGTGAACCTCCCGGAGGGGAAGAACCTCATCGGCACCTACGCACAGCCGCTCGGGGTGCTGGCCGACGTCGACGTCCTCGCGACCCTGGACGAACGGGACTATCGATCGGGCCTCGCCGAGGTCGCGAAGTACGCGCTCACGCTCGACGCGGAGCTCCTCGCGCTGCTCGAGGCCGAGCCCGATCCGGTCTTGGCCCGCGACGCGGCGGTGATGGAGCGCGTGATCGCTCGGTGCGTCGCGGCGAAGGCTCGGATCGTCGCGGAGGACGAGCGGGACGCGAGTGCCCGGCTGGTCCTCAACTACGGGCACACGGTGGGCCACGCGCTCGAGCGCCTCGACGCGTTCCAGGGACGCACGCACGGCGAGGCCGTCGCCGTCGGGATGATCGTGGCGGCCGCACTGGCGGAAGCGCGGGGGATGGCGGAGGGGCTGCGCGAGCGGACCGCTCGGCTCCTTGACCAGCTGGGATTGACGCCCGACGGTGGGCTCCCGCAGGTGGAGGACGTGCAACGGTGTCTCCGCCTCGACAAGAAGTACCGGGGTGGCGTGCGATTCGTCCTGCTCACGGACGTGGGCCACCCCGTGGTCGTGGACGATGTATCCGAGGAGGAGGTGGGTTCCGTCCTGCACGAGATGGGAGCGCCGGCATGAACGTGCTGTACCTGTTCGGACCGAACCTGGGGGCGTTGGGACAGCGCGAACCGTCCCTCTACGGATCCGAGAGCCTCGAGGAGATCATGTCGGGGGTCGAGGAGCGCGCCGCCGGGCTCGGGCACGAGGTCATCTGGCGCCAGTCCGACCACGAGGGAGATCTCGTCGGTTGGCTCCTCGGGGCGGCCGCCGAGGGGGTGGGCGCCGTCGTGATCAACCCCGGCGCCCTCACCCACTACTCCTACGCGCTCCGCGACGCGATCGAGACGAGCGGCCTGCCCACGATCGAAGTGCACATGTCGAATACCCAGGCGCGCGAAGACTTCCGCCACCGCTCGGTCGTGAGCGAGGTCTGCCGCGCGTCGATCATCGGCCTCGGGGCCGGTGGCTATCATCTGGCCCTGGAGGCGATGCCGTGGATCACGTGAGGAGAAGGACGACGGTGATCGAGCGGTGCGAGGACCTGGAGGTCGACGCCCTCCTGCTCACCGATCTCGCGAACGTGCGCTACCTGACCGGCTTCACCGGTTCCTCCGCGATGGCCCTGCTCGCTCCGGCCGGGGCCGTGTTCTTCACGGACGGCCGGTACGACGAGCAATCCCGGCACGAGGTCGCTGATCTCACGCGGGTCGCGTCGATGGAGCCCGCCCCCGTCGCGATGCGAGAACACCTGGACCGGCTCGGGATCGAGCGGCTCGGATTCGAACGTCACGCCGTCACGGTCGCGCAGCTCGAGCGCTGGCAGGACACCTTCGAAGGGGTCGGGCTCGTGGGGATCGGCGAGGAGGTCGAGCGCCTCCGGTGGGCGAAAGACGCCGAGGAGCTCTCGTCGCTGCGATCGGCTCAGGACGCCACCGACGGCGCGTTCGAGGACATCCTGGACGCGCTGGTGGTGGGCATCACGGAACGGCAGGCGGCCACGCAGCTCGAGGTGGCGATGCGCCGCCACGGCGCCGACGCGCCGTCCTTCGACGTCATCGTCGCGTTCGGCGAACACGCGGCCGAGCCGCACCACCGGCCGTGCCGTCGCGCCCTCGCCGAGGGCGACGTGATCAAGATGGACTTCGGAGCGTTGGTCGACGGCTACCACACGGACATGACGCGCACGGTCGCGTTCGGCGAGCCGGTGGCCGAGCTTCGCAAGGTGCACGACCTCGTAGCGGCCGCCCAGCAGGCAGGGATCGACGCGCTGCGCCCCGGCGCCCTCGCGGCCGACGTGGACCACGCCGCGCGGAGCGTGATCGAGGACGCAGGTTACGGCGAGCGCTTCTCGCACGGTCTCGGTCACGGAGTCGGCCTCGAGATCCACGAAGGTCCGTCCCTCCGTCGCGGCGGCGAGGACGTCCTGCCCGTGGGAGCCGTGGTCACCGTGGAACCGGGGGTGTACCTCCCGGGCCTGGGCGGCGTGCGGATCGAGGATGCCGTCGAGGTCAGCGAGGACGGGCCCCGCGTGCTGGGGACCTCGTCGCGAGAGCTGATCGAGCTGTAGCGGGGCGATGAGCGTCTCCACGAACGACCTGAAGAACGGGATGACCCTGGAATTGGATGGCACCTTGTTCCAGGTCGTCGAGTTCCAGCACGTGAAGCCCGGGAAGGGGGGCGCGTTCGTCCGCACGAAGCTCCGTAACGTCCGGACGGGCGCGATCGCCGACAAGACGTTGAACGCGGGGGTCAAGGTCGGCCTGGCGATCGTGGAGCGCAAGGAGATGCAGTACCTCTACGCGGACGGCCCCGATCTGGTCTTCATGAACCTGCAGACCTACGAACAGGTGCACGTCCCCGGCGACATCGTGGGGGAGGCGACCCGCTACATGACCGAGGGCGGCCAGGCGACCGTGGCGCTCCATCAGGGAGTGCCGATCTCGGTCGACCTGCCCGCGTCGATGACGTTGGCGGTCGCGCAGACGGATCCCGCCACCAAAGGGGACACGCGGACGAACGCCCTGAAGCCGGCCACCCTCGAGACCGGGGTCGTGGTGCAGGTCCCGCTCTTCGTGGAGGAAGGCGACCGGGTGAAGG
>JBOGVD010000093.1:0-5566 GCA_050696355.1 Actinomycetota bacterium | reverse complement strand
GCTCACGGGATTGCGGGACTCTCGAGGCGTGTTCGAGGACGCGCGCGACCGTGTCGAGGCGATGCCGACGGACGACCCGGCGGCGTTCGGCGAGGAGCTCCAGACCGTCGGGACCGACATCCAGACCTCGATGTCCACGATCGGCGAGGATCTCGGCCGATTCGAGTCACCGGTGCTCGACGACGTGTCGAAGGACATCCCGGAGTGCGACGCGGTGGCCGCCTCGGCGGCGTAGGCGACCTGCGGCGCGTGCCACCGACGCTCGTATACTTGGAACACAACTACATATGGGGGTGTACTGGCTTCGAGCAGGGCGGGTATCGCCTGGGAGAAGCGGGCCGAGATCTCCGGAGTCTCGAAAAACGCCGGAACCAACACAAGCGCCAACGATGAGTACGCGCTCGCTGCCTAGTCACTAGGTAGCTGTCCGTCCGGGAGGGCCTGCGGCCCGGACAGGGCATCGCAAGCAGGCCTCACCGAGGAGGTTCCGTCCGGGGGCCTCCGAGGGACATCTCACCCGGGCTGGCCGAGGGCCCCTCCGCCGGTGGGAGGCCCGAGGCGAGATCTACCCACCGGATGCGCCCGGAGAAGACCCAGACGGTCGCCCTGCCACGCGGGTTCGAATCCCGCCACCTCCACGACATGTGCCAACGAAGGCCCCCTCGGGGGCCTTCGTTCGTTAGGCTCGAGGCTCAGCGCGAGGAGTCGGCGATGGTCGGTTGGGTCGGAGACATCGAACACCGGACGCTCGAGGACGAGACCTTCCGGACCGTGCTCTTCACGGGCGCGCACCCGCAGCTCACGGTGATGCGTCTTGCGCCCGGCGAGGATATCGGCAAGGAGGTTCATCCCGACCGGGATCAGTTCATCCGCATCGAGGAGGGACAGGCCCGGGTCGAGTTCGGGCGGACGCAGGATCGGGTCGACGCGTCGCATGACGTCTCCGACGACTCGGCCGTCGTGGTTCCCGGTGGTATCTGGCACAACGTGATCAACACGGGGACGGGTGATCTCAAGCCGTACTCGCTCTACTCACCGCCGGAGCATCCCGACGGCACGGTCCATCGCACGAAGGCCGAGGCGGCCGAGCGCGCCGGGTGAGCCCGGCGGCGCCGCGCTCGATCTCGCTGGAGCGAGCGCGGCGCCTCGCCGTGATCGCGCAGCTGCTGTCGGCGCCGCGCCCCCGTTCGATCCTCGATGCAGTGGAAGGGCTCGGCAGTGTCCAGATGGACCCCACGCGCGCGGTGGCGCGGACCGAGCACCTCGTCCTCTGGTCCCGCCTGGGCACGAGGTTCCGTGTCGCGGATCTGGAACGCCTGCTGTGGCAGGACCGGGCGCTGTTCGAGTATCGGGCGTTCATCCTGCCGGGCTCGCAGTACCCCGTGCACCGGGAGACGATGCGCCGCTATCCGAGCACGAGCGGCGGTCGCCACGAGTACATCCGCCGCTACCTCCGCGAGAACGCTCGTTTCCGGCGCTACGTCGTGGACCGGCTGCGTGAGGAAGGACCGCTGCCCACCCGGGCGCTCGAGGACCGCTCCGCCGTGGGCTGGCGCACCGGGGGATGGAACGACGACGGCCGCAACACGTCGATGATGCTCGAGGTGCTCTGGGCGAAGGGCGAGGTCATGATCTCGGGCCGCGCCGGCCAGGAGCGAGTCTGGGACCTCGCGTCGCGGCGCCTCCCCGCGGACGCACGGCGGCCGCGGGCGGGGCAAGAAGCTCGGAGCCTCCTCGACGTTCAGCTGCGGGCGCTCGGGATCTCGAAGGTCACCCGCTTCGGGTGGACCTTCGAGGGCGCGCGGCCTCCGGGATGGGAGCGTGCGCTGGCCGCCCTCGAACGGGAGGGGCGGGCGGTCCGGGTCGCCGTCGACGGCCTCCCGGGGCAGCGATGGGCACATGCCGAGGTGCTGGACCGATCCTTCCGGCCACGGACCGTGCTCCTCTCGCCGTTCGACCGGCTGATCCACGATCGGGCGCGCGCCGAGGAGCTGTTCGGGTTCCGGTTCCGCCTCGAGATCTACGTGCCGAAGGCGAAGCGCGAGTACGGGTACTTCGTGATGCCGATCCTCCACGGGGACCGCCTCGTCGGGCGGATCGATCCGTCGTTCGATCGAGCGGAGAACCTCTTGCGCGTGCGGGCCGTGTTCGCCGAGCCGGATGCTCCCGCCGACGCCTGGCCCGCGATCGAGGCGCAGCTCGAGGACCTCGCCGCCTGGCTCGGCGCCGACGGGGTCGAGATCGGGGCCGTCCCGAAGATCTGGCGCTAGGGATCGAGCGCGATCGCGTCGCCGGGCCGGACGGCCGAGAAGGCCGCGGCGGAGGCGAGGACGACCGGCACGAACACCCCGTAGAGCTCGGCGGCCACGAGGGCTCCGATCGCGACGATCTCGTCGGGCTCGCCGAGGACGATCCCGGCGGGACCGGTGCCCCGACGGATCGCCTCGGCGAGCACGGTCGCGCTGGAGGACGACCCGCGACCGGCCGGCATCACGAGGATGCGACCGGCGACCGACTCGCCTCGCTGCGGATGGCCGGCTTCGACGATCACGCCGGTCAGCGGGTCGAACCCGCCCCAGAAGCTGAGCGGCTCGTCGAGCATGAGCGCGATCCCGCTGGCCGTCCCCGGCATCAGCACCCGTCCCTCCATCAGCCTCCCCACCGCGTCTCGTCCCGGATCACTCGGCCGGCGGCCGCCGACCGGACGCAGTCCTCGAGGTCGCCGAGGGCGACCTCGACCCCGAGGTTGCTCGGGGCGTACCAGGCCCACTTCCCGGAATCGGTCATCACGGGACCGCGGAGATCGTGCAGGACGGGCGTGATGTACGTGCAGGTGTCGGTGACGACGAGCACGCCGGCGTCGGCGAGATCGTCGGCTACCGCGCCGACCGCCGCGAGTTGGGCGCGGCCCGTGTTGACGTAGAACGGGACGCGGGGGCGCTGCTCGCCGACGAGCGCCGCGAGCCGGCGCAGCTCCGTCGCCGAGGCGTGGGGCGTTCCCACGCTCACGGCGCCGATCGCCGCGCCGTCCGCCACCCGCGAGAGTTCGTCCCGGGCTCGCCGGAGACCGTCCAGCGTGACCACCTCCTCACGCGCCCCCTCCGCGGCCACGGCCTCCCACGTCGGCGCTTCCGTCGTTGCGCCAATCGCGTGGAAGAGGGCGACCGCACCGGAGCTCGCCGCCGCCGCGCCGACCGCCTTGCGTCGATCCTCCGACGTGCCCGGCGGGAGCCCGTCCACGGCGACGACCTCGGTCCCGGCCCGTCGTCCGAGGAGATGCCCCAGGACCGGGTAGAGCAGGTCGTCGCTCAGCAGGTCGCCCGAGAAGCCCTCGAGCCGGAGGAGGAGGGACGCGCGCCGTCCCTCGTCGGTATGCAGGCCGTGGTCCGGCACCCGGCCGGTTACGGCGGCGCAGATGTCGATGAAGTCGCCGTAGCGGTTCGTCCTCGCTCCGAGGACCGAGTTCGCGAACACGATCGCGTTCGATTCCGCCCACGCGACGTGCTCGCCGAAGGCGGGCCGGTCGGGGAGCTGGTACGGCGCGCACGTCCAGGTCGGCCGGCACCCCATCGCCACGTACGCGTCCATCAGCCGCTTCGCCCGTCCGCGCGTCTCGTCGTCGAGCAGGACGAGCTCCGGGTGGAGAAGGTCGATCGAGCTGACGTTCAGCGTGGAGGGCACGGTGACGGTTGCGCCGCCCGCGAGGAGCCGTTCGGCGAAGTCCAGCCCGACCTGCCCGTGGTACAGGCAGGAATCGATGTGCGCCCCCGTCACGTCTCGCAGATGCGACGCTCGCGCCACCTCCGCCATCCTGACCACGAGCCGCATCGCGAGCGCCGCGCCGTCCCCCGCCTCGCCGCCGAGGAGCGCACGGTCCCGGTCCTCGAGCTCGACCGTCATCTACCCGACCGGCGGCGGGATCCCGATCTCCGCCTCGGGATAGATGCCGGTGCCGAACTCCGCGTCGAAGTCGCGGCCGTCGAGGGTGTCCAGGAACGTGGTCGCGAAGACGGCGGCGAACTGCTGCCGGTCGAGGAGCTCCTGCTCGACGGCGTCGCGCGGGACGTACGGTCCGATGTTCCGCCGGTACGGATAGTCGCGGAGGAAAGCGGCGACATCCTCGCGCGTCGCGCCGACGTCCCACAGGACGTCCGACTCCAAGTACACCTCGGAGGGCACGACGTTCTGGACCAAGCCGAACAAGGGGCCGCCGAATTCCCGCTCGAGGTCGTCCCAGAGTTGGATCGGGTCGATCCGGACGCCCCCGGCGGCGTCGGGGAGGGGACATTGCCCGTGGTCGGCGGTGACGACCAGCGCGTACCGGCCCGGATATAGGGCGTCCAGCTGGCTCACAAGCCGCCCGAGCTGCTCGTCGACGTCTCGGAGCGCGTCGCCCGTCATCGGATCGAACATCCCGTAGACGTGTCCGGTGTAGTCGGGCGCCTTGTAGTTGATGAACAGGAGCCCCGACGCGCCCGAGGAGCCCACTGGCTCGTTCGCGATCGTCGCCTCGATCAGATCCCCTTGGTACCTGATCACCGGGGTGCTGCAGCAGTGCATGTTCTTGGGCTTCCCGGGATCGAACGCGGGGTCGCGGTCGGGGTTGGGGACGAAGTCCGCCCGGTAGGTCTCGAACGCATCGAGCGACGGCACGCCCGCAGGCAACCGGAAGAGCTCGCCGTTCAGGCTGCGCCAGCCCTGCGGGTCGGCCGCCTCGTCCCAGTACACGGCCACCGGTCGGACGCGCGTCGACCCAGACCCAGTCGTCGCCTGGCCACCCCCTCCCAGCATCCCTAGGTGCCAGATCTGGTAGCCGATCTCGCCGACCCATGCACGGTCGGTCGCCTCGCTCCAGAGGTCGGCGAGCGTGGGGACGAGAAGATCGCTCGGGTTCGCGCGCCCCGGCTCCCCGTAGGTCTTGCGGACCTTCCGGCCGTCCCGGATGTTGTGCCCCGTCACGCCGTGCGTCCGAGGGAAGGCGCCGGTTCCGATCGTGGCGTGCGCGGACGCCGTCACGGCAGGGAACGATCCGTGGATCGCGTTGCGGAAGTTCGCGCCGTCCCGCATGAGCCGCCGGAGGTTGGGCCAGGCGTCCGGGAATTCCTGCAGGACGTTCCAGCCGCCGCCGTCGATCACGAATGTCACCACGACCGCGGGCAGTCTCGCTGGCCGCGCGATCCCGGGCAGCGGGCGTCCCTCTCGCCCCAGCTCGAGGAACGCGTCGAACCCGATCAGCTGGGCGATCGTCGGAGCGACGTCGGCGAGGGACACCCGCTCCTCGGAGTCGAGGCTGGCGATCCCCGGCCCGGCGACGACGAGGGGCACTCGTTCGAGGTACATCCACACGCTCGCATGACTGGTCCTCGGGTCGCGTGGGACCAGCGATCGGGACTCCTGCGGGTAGTTCGCGCTGTTGAACGGGGCGGCGAGCAGCTGGACGTCGCCGCTGCGGTCCGGGTGATAGGCGCGTGCGACGAGCTCCATGTACTCGGCACCGAGGTCTCCGGCCATCGCCTCCTGGACCGGGCGGGGATCCGGGCGGGTGATGCGCCGCACCGTGCGGCCG
>JBOGVD010000092.1:0-21516 GCA_050696355.1 Actinomycetota bacterium | reverse complement strand
CGACGAAGTTGGCGGTGACGGCGACGATCGCGATCCCGGCGGACCACGCGGCTCCCGCGCCGCCGACCGCGGCGCCGGCTGCCGCGGCGACCGCGAGCGCGGGCACGGCGAAGGGCAGCAGCCGGCGCACGAGTTCGCGCTCCGGCTCAACCGTGGTCGTCACTGGCCTCCCCTGCCGTACCGCAGATACACGATGTAGATGGCGCTCGCGGCCCCGAGGACGATCCCGAGCGCCGTGAACCCGGATCCCGTATCGAAGATCCGGTCGAGCAGATATCCCAGCCCGCCGACCGTGGCGATCCCCCCGATGAGCGTCGACGTGATGGACCAGCCGGTCCCCATGCCGGACCACGCGTCGCTGTTGCCGGGCCCGCTCATCGGAGGCGCACACTCTAAACGGCTGCCTCACATGCCGTCAAACCGCAGTGCCTCCTGTTTCCGCTGGTCAGAGGGGGTTTCGGCGACGATCCGGGTCGAGCTTGTGAAGGATTTCACATGAAGGGATCGACATGGAGGGGAGACGACGCCGACCACCCTCAGCCGACCGTCGTGTCCGCTGGCGCCGAGCCGGCCGCGCCCAGGTCCCTTGCGCCGTCGCCCCGGCTCCCGTTCGCGTCGCCGTTCCGCCGCCGCTCGAGGAGCCGCGGCAGGGCCGTCACCAGGAACAGGACCAGCGCGCACCCGACGATCGCACCGGCCACCAGCCGCCCGTCGATCACCCCGATCGCGAGCGCCGACCCGCACACGAGCGCGGACCACAGGTACATCAGCAGGACCGTCTGGCGGTGTCCGTGTCCGATGTCCATCAACCGGTGGAAGATGTGCTCCTTGTCCGCATGGGCGATCCCGAGGCCCTTCCGGGTCCGGCGCACGATCGCGAGGAGCACGTCCAGGAACGGGATCGCGAGCACGAGCAGCGGCACGAGCAGCGGCAACGCGATCAGCGCGACCTCCCCCCGGTCGGGCGGCACCGGGTTGATGCCCACGCCCGAGATCGTCGCGATCGCGACGAGCATGCCGAGGAGCATCGACCCCGTGTCGCCCATGAAGATCTTCGCCTGATGGAAGTTCCACGGCAGGAACCCCACGCAGATCCCGACGGTGATCGCCGACAGGAGCGCCGCGGCCGACCCCGACTCCAGGGTGTCGCCCGCGATCACGAGGTAGGCGAAGAACGTGGCGGCCGCGATCGCGACCATCCCCGCCGCCAGCCCGTCGAGCCCGTCGACGAGGTTGATCGCGTTCGCGGCCGCCACCACCCACAGGATCGTGAGCGGCACGGCCTCGTCCGTCCCCAGGACCGCGATCTGCTCCCCGGGAAGCACGAAGAACGCGAGCTGCACGCCGAGCAGGACCAGGATCCCCGCGATGAAGATCTGCGCGGTGAGCTTCGCGAGCGCCGACGTGCCGCGCCGATCGTCGATCATGCCCAGGCCGGCCATCAGCGTGCAGGTCACGACGGCCGCGACGGGCTCGACGGCCGTCTCGTTCATCGATCCGAAGAACGGGAGGAACCGGGACGCACCGATCGCCGCGAGGAACCCCACCCACATCGCCAGCCCGCCCATCGTCGGCGTGGGCACCTCGTGGAGCTTCCGTTCCGACGGTTCGTCGATCGCGCCGAACCGATGGGCGAGACGGCGGACGACCGGTGTCAGCGCGAACGTGGTGCCTGCGGCGATCAGGAACACGATCAGGTAGGCGGCCACGGTGGCCACAGTGTGCGGTGATGGTCCCCGACCGGCAACCGCCGGGCGTACCTAGGGGTAGAGGGGGAACCGCTCCATCAGCTCGCGGACCCGTCGCCCGGACTTGTCCTTCACGGCCGGGTCCTCCGGATCCTTCAGGATCTCGCCGATGATCGACGCTACCTCCGCCATCTCGGCCTCGTCCATCCCGAGCGTCGCCGGCCCGGGCGTCCCGACGCGGATCCCCGACGGCGCCGACGGCGGGCTAGGGTCGAACGGGATCTGGTTCTTGTTGAGCGCGATCCCCACCTCGTCGCACGCGGCCTCGGCGGTCTTGCCGTCGATGCCGACCGGGCGGACGTCCGCGAGGATCAGATGGGAGTCCGTGCCGCCGGAGATCACCCGGAGCCCCTCGTCGGCCAGTCCGGACGCGAGCGCCCTCGCGTCGCGGACGATGCGGTGGGCGTAGTCGCGGAACCCCGGAGTCATCGCCTCCCTCAGCGCGACGGCCTTGGCCGCGATCACGTGCTCGAGCGGCCCACCCTGCATCATCGGGAACACGGCTTTGTCGATGGCCTTGGCGTGCTCCTCCTTGCAGACGATCATCGCGCCGCGAGGCCCACGGAGCGCCTTGTGGGTGGTGAAGGTGACCACGTCGGCGTGGGGCACCGGCGAGGGATACGCCCCGCCGGCCACCAACCCGATGAAGTGCGAGGCGTCGACCCACAGGAGCGCGCCCACCTCGTCCGCGATCTCCCGGAACGCCGCGAAGTCGATCGCGCGCGGGTAGGCCGTGTAGCCCGCCAGCACGATCTTGGGTCGGTGCTCCTTGGCGAGGTCGCGCACCCGATCCATGTCCAGCTGCTCGGTCTCCCGATCCACCTGGTACCCGACGAAGTGGAACCACATCCCGGACACGTTCACCGGGGAGCCGTGCGTCAGGTGCCCGCCGTGCGCGAGCTCCATCCCGAGCACCGTGCTCCGGGGATCGTTCGGCTCCAGGAACGCGCCGAAGACGGCGAGGTTCGCCTGGGCGCCCGCGTGCGGCTGGACGTTCGCGTGCTCCGCCCCGAACAGCTGCTTCGCGCGATCGATCGCGAGCCGCTCGGTCACGTCGACGAACTCGCAGCCGCCGTAGTAGCGGCGCCCCGGGTACCCCTCGGCGTACTTGTCGGTCATCGTCGACCCGAGCGCGGCGAGGACCGCGGGGCTCGCGTAGTTCTCCGACGCGATCAGCCGCAGGGTCGTTCGCTCCCGTTGCAGCTCGTTCGCGATCGCGTCCGCGACCTCCGGATCGGCGGCCTTCAGCGCTTCCCAATCCGCGGCGTACTCCCTCATCTCCTACAGCTCCCCTCGTTCGATCTGCGCGATCTGCTCCAGCCTCGGCACGTGACGCCCACCCTCGAACGCCGTATCGAGCCAGACGCCAACGATCTCCCGGGCGAACGCGGGCGCCACCACGCGCGCCCCCATCGCGAGGACGTTCGCATCGTTGTGCTCGCGGGAGAGCAGCGCCAGGAACGGGTCGTGGCACAGGGCCGCCCGCACGCCGTCGACCTTGTTCGCCGCGATCTGCTCTCCTTGGCCCGACCCGCCGAGCACGATCGCCCGGTCGGCCTCACCCCTCGCGACGGCGTGTGCCGCGGCGGCGCAGAACGGCGGGTAGTCGACCGGCGCGGTGGAATCGGTCCCGAGGTCCGAGACCTCGTGTCCGCGTTCCACGAGGAACGCCTTGAGGTCCTCCTTGAGCGGGAAGCCGGCGTGATCCGCGCCGAGAGCGATGCGCATCAGTCGGGCTCCCGGGCGAGCGCGTGCGCCAGGCGACCCGACAGGTCGAAGAGCTCCTCGGCCACCTCCCGGTATCCCTCGATGGGATCGCCGAGCGGGTCCCGGACGTCCTCGTCCGGCAGCGAGCCGTTGCGGGCAGCGGCCGCCGCGGCCACGCGATCCGCGAGTGGGCCGGTCGGCGAGGCCGCCTCCAGCGTCCGGATCAGCTCCTTGATCGTGAACGTCTTGGCTTCCGCGGCCGGCCACGCTCCCGCGATCGCCTCCCGGTGGTCGGCAGCCATGCACACGACCAGCTCGGCATCCTGGACCATCTCCGGGAGCAGGCGGCGCGCGAGGTGCCCGCCGATGTCGACGCCGCGCTCGCGCGCCGCGCGGATCGACTCGTCCATCGCCCCGGAGCCGGCCCAGCCGGCGGTGCCTGCCGAGGTCACGACCGGCGCCGCGTCCCCGAGCCGATCCTCGAGCGCTGCGCGGAGGAAGCCCTCGGCCATCGGCGAGCGGCAGATGTTCCCCGTGCACACCACCAGGATCCCGCTCATCACGAAGGAGGGGAGTCTAGCAACGAGGCCTCGTTCGGCAGGAGCTCGGCGATCGTCGCACCGGGCAGCGCGCCGTCGCGCAGGATCGACGCCGGCCCGTGCGCGAGGTCCACGACCGTGGACGCGATCCCGTCGAGGGGCCCGTCCTGGCAGAGATAGACGGCGACGTCCTCGCCGAACAGGGCGTGGAGCTCGTCGCAGGCGCGCGCCTCCGGCCGCCCGGAGCGGTTCGCGCTCGTCACCGCCAGCGGCCCCGTCTCCGCGAGGAGGGCGAGCGAGAGCGGATGATGGGGGACGCGGAGGCCGACCGAGGCCGGATCGCCCCCCAGGTCCCACCCGGACGCCCCCGCCGCACGCGGCAGGACGAGCGTGAGCGGCCCCGGCCAGCACGCCTCGGCCAGGCGCTCGGCCCGCTCGTCGAAGCGCGCGAGCGCGCGCGCCGTCTGCAGCGTGGCGACGAGCACCGGGAGCTCGAGGTCGCGCGGCCGCTGCTTCGCCGCGAACACACGCCCGGTGGCGGCGGGATCGTCGGGACGGGTTCCGAGCCCGTACACGGTGTCAGTGGGGAAGACGATCAGCTTGCCGGCGCGGACGGCGGCCGCCGCGTCGCCCATCGGCCCCCTGAGTGAGGTCATGGGAGCGGGCTCACGGGACCGAAGGCCGGCGGCCGCTCACGACGCGGTCCCGCCCGGTGAGGTCCTGACGCACGGCGAGATCCTCGAACCCCTCCCGCGCGGCCGCCGCCAACACGTCATCAGCCGCGCGCTCCTCGATCTCGACCGCGACGAGCCCGCCGGGTCGGAGCCACGCGGACGCTTGCTCGAAGAGCCGTTCGTAAAGGTCGATCCCTCCGAACACGGCGAGCGCCGGCTCCGCCAGCACGTCCGCCGGGAGCCTCTCCCGCGACGCGATCGCCACGTAGGGCGGGTTGCAGACGACCGCGTCCAGCCGGCCCCGGTGCTCGGCGGGCATCGGCTGGAGCAGGTCGCCCTCGAACACGGAGATCGCGATGCCGAGCGCGTCCGCATTCTCGCAAGCCAGCGCGACCGCCTCGGGCGACAGGTCGGACGCGAGCACGGTGGCCTCGTCCAACTCGTCCGCGAGCGCCAGGGCCACGGCGCCGCTGCCGGTCCCCACGTCCACGACGAGCGGCCGCTCCACCGTCGCCAGCCCGTCGAGCACCGCGTCCAGGAGGATCTCGGTCTCCGGCCTCGGGACGAAAACCCCCGGCCGCATCCGCAGCGCGACGCGGCGGAACCCCTGCTCGCCGGTCACGTGCTGGAGCGGCTCGCCCACGCACCGCCGGCAGAGCGCGCGCCCGAAGCGCTTCGCCTCCTGCGACGTGAGCCCTTCGCGGGCGTAGATCCCCGTCCGATCCGTCCCCAGGACGTGCGACAGGAGCCGCTCGGCGGTGGGAACCGGGCTCTCCACGCCGTGCCGCTCCAGGTACTCGGCTGCGCGCCGCACCACCTGCGACGGCCGCATCTCAACCCGACCCGGGGTCCGGCGGCGGGTCCTCCACCTCGGCGAGCTGTGCCGACCGCTCCGCCGCATTCAACCGTTCCGTGAAGCCGTCGAGCTCGTCCCCTCCCGCCAGCACGTTCGCGAGCTGGTGGGACGTGTGCTTGATGCGGTGATCCGTGACCCGGCCCTCGGGGAAGTTGTACGTCCGGATCTTCTCCGACCGCTCCCCCGACCCGACCATCGACCGCCGGGCCGCTGCCTCCTTCGCCTGCTGCTCGTCGAGCGCCTTCTGATACAGGCGCGCGCGCAGGTAGCGCATCGCCTTCTCGCGGTTCTGCAGCTGCGATCGCTCCTCCTGGACCTCGACCTTGATGCCGGTCGGCTTGTGCACGATCCGCACGGCCGAGTCGGTGGTGTTGACGGACTGGCCGCCCGGCCCGCTCGACCGGTACACGTCGATGTCCAGGTCCTCCGACCGGACCTCGACCTCGACCTCCTCGGCCTCGGGCATCACGGCCACGGTCGCCGTGGACGTGTGGATCCGGCCCTGCGACTCCGTCACGGGGACGCGCTGCACGCGATGCACCCCGGATTCGTGCTTCAAGCGCCCGTACGCGTCGCGACCGCGGATCCCGAGCACCACTTCCTTGTAGCCGCCGATCTCCGCGGGCGCCGACGCCAGCACGTCGGTCTTCCAGCGTCGCCGGTCCGAGAGGTGCCGGTACATCTCGAACAGGTCCCCGGCCCACAGCGCGGCCTCCTGACCTCCCGCGCCGGCCCGGATCTCGAGGATCAGGTCCTTGCCCTCGTTGGGGTCCCTCGGCACGAGCAGCTGCTCGAGCTGGCGCCGGAGCGACTCGGCGCGCGCCGTGGCCGAGCGGGCCTCCTCATCGAAGGCCTCCGCCATCTCGGCGTCCGTCTCCCCGGCGGCGAGCTCGTGCGCCTCGGTGGCGTCGGCCGACGCCTGCCGGAACTTCCGGTACGGCCGGACGATCCGATCGAGTTCGGCGAACAGCTGTCCGAGGGTGCGCATCCGATCGTGATCGGTTGCGGCCTCCACGGATGCCATCTCCGCCTGGACCTGCTCGAACCGAGCCTCGATCTCCTTCAGGCGGTCTTCGACGTCCATGACGCCGGAGATTCTCCCAGGCGCCGATCCGGCGCCCTGGCGGCGCCTACTCCTCGCCCTCGTCGAACTCCAGATCGATGGCCGCGAGATCCGGGATCTGGAGCGCCGCATCGTCGCCCAAGAGGTCCTCGGAGCTCGGGTCGACGGGCGTCGACTCGTCCGTCGTCTCGTCGGCGCGGGTGAGCTCCGGCACCGGGCCCGCGATGTCGGCGCCCTCCACGTCGGCGCGCGAGGCGTCCTCGATCGGGACGACCAGCTCCTCCGCGACGGCGAGCAGCTTCGAGCGCATGTCCTCCAGCTGCCCGAGCAACCCGCGGCGACGTTCCGCGAGCCCGGTCAGCACACGGTCCGATTCCGTCCGCGCGTGTTCCAACAGCTCCGTCCCCTCCTGCCGAGCCTCCTCCGCGTTCGCCTGGGCATCGACGCGGATGCGGTCGGCTTCGCTCCTCGCCTGCTCGAGCGCGAGCTCGGATTCGGATCGGGCGTTCTCGAGGATCCGTTCGGCCTCCTGGTCCGCGACCTCGATCAGGCCGGCGAAACGCTTCGACAGAGCGTCGTACGGGTCCTCGGCGCCCGTGGCCGACGCGGGGGCGGCGGGTGTCGGTGCGACCGCCTCGTCCGTCCTCGCTGCCGCCGACCCGACCTCGAGCCGGAGCTGGCTCAACTCACGCTCCAGCGTCCCGACCTGGTTGGCGATCGAGGTGAGATAGGCGCGGACCTGTTGCGGGTCGTACCCGCGGCGCACGGTCGCGAACTCTCGTCTGCGGATCTGCTCCGCACTCGGTAGCAGCGGCATGTCCAGGTCGCTGGTCGGCATGGGGAAACCTCCCGAGTCGTGGGGACCTCATCATCTTCGCGCACGGAACCACGGATGCAACGACCTCGGGCAAGCGTGCCGGGAGGACGAGGCGGCTACCGATCGACCGCCGCCTCCGCCTCCCGGCGGAGCAGCTCCTGGAACGACGTGACGGCCACCTCGATCTGGGACGGGTCGGGTTGCTGGGTCGTGATCTTCTGCAGCCAGATCCCCGGCGCCATCAAGACGCGCATCAGGAGCGACCCGGGATGCTTCGCCCCCAGCCGCAACGCCTCGTAGGAGATGGCCGCGATGATCGGGATCGCGACGACACGCGAGAGGATCCGCCACAGGAGCGCCGGCGTGCCGAACAGCGTGAACACGAAGATCGTGATGATCATGACGATGATCAGGAAGTTCGTGCCGCAGCGCACGTGTTCTTTCGGGAACCTGTCGATCACGGCCGGATCCAGCTCCTCGCCGTGCTCGAACGCCGCGATCGTCTTGTGCTCGGCGCCGTGATACTCGAACACCCGATGGATGTCCTTCGTCTTGCCGATCAACCAGAGATAGGCCACGAAGATCGCCACGCGGAACACGCCCTCGCCGACGAGCGTGAGGATCCCGGCGCTGCCGGTCCGGTTCTCGAACCACGCGAACAGCGTCGTCGGGCCGATGATGAAGATGCCGATGAACAGCACGAGGGCGAGCACCACGGACAGCACCACCTGCCGCGGGCTGAGCCGCTCCTCCTCCTCCAGCGATTGGTTCGCGGAGATCATCAACGCCCGCATGCCGATCGCCAGCGACTGGCCGAGCACGATGATGCCGCGGAAGAAAGGTTTCCCGAGCAGCGGATAGCGAAGGACGACCGAGTCGATCTCGTGCGACTCGGTGTGGATCGTGGTGTCCGGCTTGCGGACGGCGATCGCCCAGAAGCCGGCGCCGCGCATCATCACGCCCTCGACGACGGCCTGGCCGCCGTAGAGATGGGTGCGAGGCGACGCCGGTCGGGGAGCCGCTGCCTCTGCCACGGGCTCGCTAGCCCTGCTGCGCCTGCTGGGCCGCCTGCGTCTTCGCGTACCGGCGCTGGAACCGCTCGACCCGACCGCCCGCGTCCACGAACTTCTGCTTGCCCGTGTAGAAGGGGTGGCAGTTCGAGCACAGCTCTGCCCGGATCTCGCTCACGGTGGAGCGCGTCTGGAACGTGTTGCCGCACGAGCAGTGCACGTTCGCAATCTGATACTCAGGGTGGATGCCTTGTTTCATCTCGTCTCCTCTTCGCCCCTCCAGGGTAGCCGAGGCCGTCGACCTCTCCGGCCGGCGGGCGGCTCAGCTCCCCGACGGGGCCTTCGCGATCTCCTTGAGGAACTGCTCGTTGGACTTGGTCGCCCGGATCTTGTCGACGAGAAGCTCCAGGGCGGCACCCACGTCCAGCGCGTGGAGCACCCGCCGCAGCTTGATCACCAGCGCCAGCTCCTCGGGGGGCATCAGCAGCTCCTCCTTGCGGGTCCCCGAAGCGTCCACGTTGATCGCCGGGAAGAGCCGCTTCTCGGAGAGGGAACGATCGAGCCGTAGCTCCATGTTCCCGGTGCCCTTGAACTCCTCGAAGATCCCGTCGTCCATCCGGGAGCCGGTCTCGACCAGCGCGCTGGCGATGATCGTGAGCGATCCACCCTCTTCGATGTTCCGCGCCGCACCGAAGAACCGCCGGGGCGGGTACAGCGCGCCGGAATCGATACCGCCCGACAGGATCTTCCCGGACGACGGCGCCGCCAGGTTGTACGCCCTCGCCAGACGGGTGATCGAGTCGAGGACGACCGCGACGTCCTTGCCGGACTCGGCCAGACGCCGGGCCCGTTCGAGGACCAGCTCCGTCACCTGGATGTGCTGATCGGTCGGCTTGTCGAAGGTGGAGTACACGACCTCGGCGGCTTCGACCGTGCGCTGCCAGTCCGTGACTTCCTCGGGACGCTCGTCCACGAGCAGCACGATCACGTGCGTGTCCGGGCTCGAGTTGATGATGCCGTTCGCGATCTGCTTGAGGACGGTGGTCTTCCCCGCCTTCGGCGGCGACACGACCATCCCCCGCTGTCCCTTGCCGATCGGCGCGATCATGTCGATGATCCGCTCGGTCACCGCGGTGGGGCCGGACTCCAGCCGGAACCGCTCGTCGGGGAACAGCGGCGTGAGCTTGTCGAAGTTCGATCGTTCCTTCGCGGAACCCGGGTCCATGTCGTTCACCTTCTCGACCTCGAGCAGCGCCCAGTACTTCTCGTTGTCCTTGGGCTGGCGCACCTTCCCGGTCACGACGTCACCCTTGCGCAGCTGGTGCTTCCGCACCTGCGACATCGAGACGTAGATGTCGTCGGAGCCCGGCAGGTACCCGGACGTCCGCATGAAGCCGTAGCCGTCAGGGAGCAGGTCGAGGATGCCGGAGGCCGACGGCGCGGTCTTCAACGCCTCGACGCGCTCTTGCTCCTCGCGTTCCCGACGCTCTTCCCGCTGCTGCCGCCGCTCCTCACGGGTGGGCCGGCGGCGGCGGTTCCGAGGGTCGTTCCGATCGCCCTGATCGCGGTCGCCGCCCTGGGGGCGGTCGCCGCGGTCGCCCGGTGCACGGTCGCTGCGCTCCCCGCGGTCGGGACGCGAGCCTCGCCCCGGCTGGCGGTCGTCCCGCTGACGATCCTCGCCGTCCGGCTGTCGATCGTCCTGGAACGACCGCTCGTCCGTGGACCCCGTCACCCCAGGCTGTTCGGTGTCCGCCGAGGCTCCGTCGGAGGTCGGCTCGGCCGTCGCGACAACGCTCTCCCGGGCCGGGGCCGCCGTGGCTTCCCCGTTCCCCGAACGATCGCCGTTCGTCGAGGCGTCGACGATCGCGTCGATGAGGCCTGCCTTGCGCAGACGCTGGGTCCCTTCGATCCCCATCGTCTGCGCGATCTGCTGCAGCTCCGGAAGGAGCTTGCCCTCCAGCGTGCTGCGATCCATGGTTTCCATCGGTGCCCTGCCTTTCTTTCCCGCTAGGGCCGTTCGTCGGTCTCCGGTGAGGGCTGTTCGCCCTGGAGCGTCCGCCAGTCGGCGAGGAATCGCTCCAATCCGGAGTCGGTCAGTGGATGCTTCACGAGCTTCGTGAAGACGTCGTACGGCATCGTGGCGATATCCGCTCCCGCGAGGGCGGCCTCAACCACATGCATCGGGTGGCGCAACGATGCGGCGAGCACGTTGGACGTGTAGCCCTGCACCGCGTAGATCTCGCAGATGTCGTGGAGCAGCTTCATGCCGTCCGCGCCGACGTCGTCCAGGCGCCCCAGGAAGGGCGAGACGCAGTACGCCCCGATCTCCGCGGCCAGGATCGCCTGTGCCGGCGAGAAGACGAGCGTCACGTTGGTCCGGATGCCGTCGGCGGCCAGTCGCTTCCCCGCCTCGAGCCCGAAGGGCGTCATCGGGACCTTCACGACCGCGTTCGGCGCCATGCCCGCGAGCCGGAGTCCCTGCTCGTACATGGGGTCCGCGTCGAGCTCGGTGGTCTCCAGGGAGATGTCGCCCTCGACCTCCGTGAGGATCTCCTTCCAGACGGCCTCCGGGTCTTCCCCCTCCTTGGCGACGAGCGAAGGGTTCGTGGTGACGCCGGAGAGCACGCCCCAGCGATTGATCTCGCGGATCTCGTCGATGCTCGCGGTGTCCAGGAACAGTCTCACGCGGTCCTTCCTTCTCTTTGGCCTTCTCTTCGGACTTCTGGTCGGCTTTCGTCTCGGCCGTTCGGTCGGTGGTCGTTCGTAAGCCGTGCCCGCTCCGTCGCCCGTTCCATGACGACGTCGATCACGGCCGAGAGCGCCTGATCGAAGCTGTGGTTGGGGACGATCGGTACACCGTGGGACAGTGCCTGGCTCTTGATGTAGCGCTGCAGCTTCCGGATGTTGCCGAAGTGGGTGGCGTACCGCTCCGCAGGCCGGACGCCGGTCTCCCTGGCGGCGAAGTGGTTCAGGTGCCGGCTCTCCTCGTCGACCTCCACCACCACCGGGACTGGCATGATGTCGTCCCCGTGAGCGGCGAGGTCGAAGAAGCCGGGGACCACGTGGACCCCCTCGATCACGATGCTCGTCCCGTCCGCAGCTGCTCGCCGGATGAGGGCCTCGATGCCGACGGAGACCGCCGCCGTCTGCTCCCGGAACCCCGCCACGAGCGCGTCGGATCGGCGCGTCGGCTCCCGCACGACCGTGTCCGTCTGGAAGGAGGACACGTGGAGGGTGGGCATCAGCTCCGGGGAGAGCATCGAGCGCATCACCTCTCGGATCGAGCCGTCCGTCGCGACGACGCGCACGATGCCGAACCGGTGCGCGAGATGCGTGGCGATCGTGGACTTCCCAACGCCGGTCGCTCCGCCGATCAGGATCACGAGGGGCACGTCCAGCCGCTCGACGTCCTGCCAGCGGGTGAAGTTGGTCGCGTAACGCTCGCCGGCGATCTCCTGGATCACGCCCAGCGCCAGGTCGGACAGCTCCGGGCTGCTGACGGAGGAGCGCCCCCCATCGAGCAGTCGCACCTCGATCGTCTCCGCCACCTCGTACGAGCGATACACGGACAGTCCCGTCACCATGACCTGCGACGCCATGAGCCCCTTCGAGTAGGGCAGTCCGTCACGATCGGAGATCGTGATGTGCGGTGTCTTGTCTCTCGTCATCTTCTTCTCACGGTGTCGGGAGGGCTCCTGCCCGGTCGAGCGCGATGTCGATGGCGCCGCCGAGCGCGATGTCGGGATCCGCGGATCCCTCCACGGCCTCTGCGCGATTGTCCACGAACACGACCTCCGCCCCTCGGTCGAGGGCGCTGGCAACCGCCGAATCGACGGCTGCCGCCTTCAGCTCCGTGAGGAGGACGTCGTATCCCTGGACGGCATCGAGGTCTTCCACCAGGCCGGCGCGATCCGCCAGCCGCGCGCTCCATCCCACGACGGTGCACCCGTGGTCGGCCTCGAGGCGTCGGATCAGCCTCTGGACGACCGCTGGAGGAGCAGTCGTGGCGAAGAACGCTTCCTTGCCCCGGATATCTTCCAGCGGCACCGGGACGAAGTCCGTCACGATGAGCGCCGTCTCGTCCAGGTAGCGCCGAACGGGGGATCGGAGCGCGGAAAGGTTTTCGGACCCGGATGGGTCGTTCGCCATGGTAACAACCACCAGGTCCGACCGCAAGAGGCGGTACGGGCCGAGGTACCCTCCGAGGTACTCCGCCGGCGCGGTGGACGGCACCACGAGGATGCCTGCGTCCCAGTCGATCGGCGGGATCGCGGCCCCGCTCCCCTCCAAGATCACGAGGCCGGGGTCCAACGAGGCGGCCAGCTCGGCGGCCTCCCGGACGTTCGAGAGATAGGGGGCTCCCGCGAGGCCGCCCCCGGCGCGCCGGGCCCCGACGGTGGTCACGCCCGTCGTGACGGCGTCCTCGAGGTAGTCCGACGCGGCGTGCTGACCCTCGCCGACGAGCCGGACCAGACGCTCGAGGTCGACGGAGCCCGCGGGCGCGAGGGTGGGCTCAGCAGGCCCGCCACGGCCCATCGCGACCACGACCGGATCGAGACCGCGGCGGGCGGCCAGGCGGGCGACGGCCCCCGCGATCGCCGTCTTGCCCGTCCGCTTGCCGGTGCCGATCACGGCGAGGGTCGGGACGGCCAGGGACGGACCGCGCATCGGCGGGTCGAACCGGAAATCAGGGCCCACGTACGGGACGCCGGCCACGAGGGACACGGCGGCGAGCTCCATCCGCTCGCGGTAGCCGAGCACCGGCTCGTCCGAGAGATCGAGCACGACCTCCGGCGCGTGCTCCTCGATCGCGGCTCGCAGAGCGTGCATCGGCTCCGCCGTGACGACGACCAAGGCGGGTACGCCGAGATCGGGAGCATCGTCGCCGGCCGCGAGCTTCTCGGTTCCGCCCACGAGGAGCGCCGCCACGACCTCGTGGCCGCGCTCGCGGGCCGCGTCCAGGGCAGCGCGGGTGACCGGGGGGTAGTGCTCACCGTCCACGAGGGCCAGCGTTCGCATACGGTGCCTCCCCTGGGTGGATGTGGTGTGGGTTCGTCGAACGCGGGGTCAGTCGCTCGGCACCTTGTCGGCGACCTTGACGGGTGACTCCTGGACGAGGTTCTCGTCCTCGCGCTGCATCTGCGTCCCGGTGGCGATCGCGACTTTGGCCATCTGCTGTCGGTCCCCGAACGGGAACTTGCGGAAGATCGTGACCTCGCCGGCGTCGATCTCCAGCATGTTGTAGCAGGGCTTGGTGTGCCCGCGTACGCGGAGCGACGAGCACGTGCCCGCGCTCGCGAGATACATGTCCTCGAGCCGCCAGACGTAGGGGACGTGCTTGTGTCCGGCGAGCACCACATGCACGCCGGAATGCACGAGCACCTCGAGCAGGTCGCCGGCGTCCATCACCGTGCTCCGCTCGCGACCCGTCCCGGGGATCGGGATCAGGTGATGGTGCAGGACGAAGACCTTGAGGTCGGCGGGCTCGGCGAACTGCTCCCGGATCCACGCGTAATGACCGCGACCGACCATCCCCTCGTTCAGATCGGGCTCGCTCGAATCGACGCCGACGATCCGGATCTCGTCGACGTCCACGGACCAGTTCCGAGCGCCGATCAGCTCCTCGAAGTGCAGGTACCCGACGTTGCGCGAGTCGTGGTTCCCGGGGATCGTGTACAGCGGAGCCTCGAGCCGCTCCGCGTACGACAGCCAGGCCTGGTACTCCTGTCGATAGCCGTCGGTCGTGAGATCGCCGCTGCAGATGACCGCAGCGGGTCGCATCTCGTTGATCTCCTCGATCACACGATGGAGCATGTTCGGCACGAAGTGGGGCGACCCTACGTGCGGATCGGAGATGTGGGCGATCGTGACCACGTCGGCAGTCTAGGGGGCCGGGGGTGTCGTTGACGGCGCTCTCGGGGTCGACTCCTCGCGCATGCGACGATGCGGCTCGTGACCGTTCTGGACGTTGCCCTCCTGCTGCTGCTCGCCCTGACGGCATGGGGCGGCTTCCGCCGCGGCGCGATGCTTCAGCTGTTCGGACTCGCCGGGCTGGTGCTCGGGTTCGTCCTCGGCATCCGTCTCGCGCCCGTCGCCGCCGACCTCGTTCGATCCGATCTGGCGAAGGCCGGGGCGGGACTCGGCACCGTGCTGCTCCTGGGGATGGTCGGCGACGCGATGGGGTCGGTCCTCGGGTTGAAGCTGCGACGACGAGCCCGCGGCGCGCGATTCAAGGCCGCGGACGCCATCGGTGGATCCGCCCTCTCGGTGGGCGCGCTCGTCCTCGCGGTCTGGTTCCTCGGGATCAACCTCGCCGCCGGGCCCTTCCCCTCGGTCGCTCGGTCGCTCCAGCGCTCGGCCGTCGTCCGGGTGGTCGATGCGACGCTCCCGCCGCCTCCCGCGCTCACGGCGTTGCTCGGGAACGTGCTCGACGTCTTGGGATTCCCGGATATCTTCTCGGGGCTCCCGCCGCTGCCTGCCGATCCGGTGCCCCAGCCCGGGCAGGGTCTCGCGGCGCGCGCAGCGCGAGACGCGAGGCCGTCGCTCGTCCTGGTCGCGGGACCGGCGTGCGACCGGATCCTGCAGGGGACGGGGTTCGTCGTCGCCGACGACCTCGTCCTGACGAACGCTCACGTGGTCGCCGGCGGCCGCCCTCGGGTGGAGTGGGAGGGGCAAGCCTTCGACGCCGTGCCGGTGGTCTTCGACCAGGGCCTCGACGCAGCGATCCTGCGGGTCGACGGCCTGGACGCGCCGGCGCTCACCCTGCTGCCGAGTGAGGTGCCGAGAGGAACCGGCGGCGCGGTGCCGGGGTTCCCGCACGGGCGGTACACGGAGCTCGGAGCGGCGACCCGCCGTGCGCTGGACGCCGTCGGCCGCGACATCTACTCGGAGGACCAGGTCCGGCGACGGATCTACGAGCTGCAGGTCACGGTGATGCCGGGCAACAGCGGAGGTCCGTTCGCGCTGCCGGGTGGCAGGGTGGCGGGGATGATCTTCGGGGCATCCGTTTCCGAGAACGGCCTCGGCTACGCGCTCACGTCTCCGCGGTTGCTCCCCCTGGTCGAACGCGCGCGAGAACGGGACGATGCGGTCGGCACCGGCCGCTGCGTCCGCTGAGCCTCACTGCTTCACCCTTCACTCCGCAGATGTGAATCTCAACCGTCGACCTGCACCTCGACGCCCGTCGCCCTCACGCCGGGCCGGATCGCCCGCCAGCCGTCGGGGAGGTCGCCGACCGCTCCTCCGTCTGGTTCGAAGACGAGCAACGACGGCCCTGCTCCGGACACGCATGCCGGGAGCCCGCGGTCCCGTCGGAGATCGCGGAGGAGTTCGCGGGCCTCGGGCACCTGGGCGAGTCGAGCGTCTTCGTGGAGCCGGTCGCGCAGGGCCATCCCGAGCAGTCCTGGGTCCTGCGTGAACGCCACCGCCGCGAGTGACGCGTGGCCGATGTTGAACACGGCGTCGTCCCGAGACACGTCGTTCTCCAAGGCATCGCGCGCGGCCCGTGTCGGGAGCTGGAGGTGGTCGGGCACCAGCACGACCGGATCGAGGTCGGGGTGGGGATCGACCCGATGCACGAACCCATCCGCGACGACGGTGAAGCCGCCGAACGCCGCGGCGGCGGCGTTGTCAGGGTGTCCCTCGACCCTCGACGCGTGGTCGAAGAACAGGAGCGGATCCGCACCCATCCCCGCTGGGCCCAGCAGCGCGTCGGCCAGAGCGACCCCTGCGACCGCCGCCGCCGCCGACGATCCCAAGCCACGCTCCAGCGGGATCCGATTGGTGCCGTGGAGCGAGAAGGGCGGCAGCTCGGCGCCCGGGTGGAAGCGGCGCTGCTCTTGCAGGACATCCCCGATCGCGCGACTCACCATGTCGGAACCGTCGGTCGGGAGTTCGTCCGCTCCTTCGCCTTCCCACGAGACACGCGGCTCCTCGTCCGTGTCGACGGTGGCCTCGTTGCAGAGCTCGAGCGCGAGTCCGAAGCAGTCGAACCCGGGGCCAAGGTTCGCCGAGGTGGCGGGCACCCGGACGGTGACGCGCACCTACAACCCCAGCTCGGCCGCGACCGCCGCAGGGTCCGCCGGAACGGTCTCGGGGATCGCGGCACCCGCGATCGCCCACTCCGGGTCCTTCAGGCCGTGCCCGGTGAGGACGCAGACGACCGTCGCGTCGGCGACGAGCATCCCCTCCGCGTGCAGCCGCAGGAGACCCGCGACGCTCGCGGCCGACGCCGGCTCCGCGAACAACCCTTCGCGCGCTACCCGGCGGTACGCCGCCAGGATCTCCCGGTCGGTCACGGCCAGGATCGCGCCCTCGGACTCCTTCGCGGCGCCGACCGCCTGCTCCCAGGACGCGGGGTTCCCGATGCGGATCGCGGTCGCGATCGTCTGCGGATCCTTCACCGGCTGCCCGAACACGATCGGCGCCGCGCCCTGCGCTTGGAAGCCGAAGAGCCGTGGCGGCTCGTGGACCACCCCGGCCCCGAGGTACTCCGTGTAGCCGAGCCAGTGGCTCGAGATGTTGCCCGCGTTCCCCACGGGCACGAGGTGCAGGTCGGGCGGGCGACCCAGGGCGTCGCAGATCTCGAAGGCAGCGGTCTTCTGGCCCTCGAGCCGGTACCGGTTCACGCTGTTGACGAGGGTGACGGGATAGCGGTCGGCGAGACCTTTCGCCAGCTCCAGCGCGTCGTCGAAGTTGCCGTCGACCTCGAGCACCCGGGCGCCGTGCACGAGCGTCTGGGCCATCTTGCCCAGTGCGATCTTGCCTTTCGGAACCAGGACCGCGCACGTGAGCCCGGCCTTCGCCGCGTAGGCGGCCGCGCTCGCGCTCGTGTTGCCGGTGGACGCGCAGACGACCGCCTTCGCGCCTTCCTCGAGCGCCTTCGAGATCGCGAGCGTCATCCCCCGGTCCTTGAAGGAGCCGGTGGGGTTCGCGCCCTCGTACTTCAGCCAGACGTCGCACCCGGTCTCGGCCGACAGCGACTCGGATCGGACGAGCGGGGTCCCTCCTTCGCGGAGGGTGATCACGGGTGCGCCCGCCGGAACAGAGAGCCAGGCTCGGTACTCCTCGATGATGCCGCGCCACTGTGGCGCCGTCGGCGCTCTCACTCCTCGCCCTCCACGCGGAGGACGCTCGCGACCGCGTGGACGGCGTCGAGCTCCCGTAGCTGCTGCAGCGTCTTCTGGAACGCGCCTTCCTGAGCCCGGTGGGTGATGAACGAGAGGGTCGCCTCTTCACCCGAGCCCTCCTGCCACACGCGCTCCAGCGAGATGCCGCTGCGGCCGAACCGGTCGGCGATCTCGGCCAGGACGCCGGGCCGATCGTCGACGCGGAGCTTGAGGTAGTACTGGTCCCGGGTGTCGTCCATCGGGCGAACACGACGGGCGTTCGTCGCCGCCGACCCCGGACCCCGTGCGCCCTGCAGCAGGTTCCTCCCCACGCTCACGAGATCCCCGACGACGGCGGTGGCCGTCGGGTCGCCCCCCGCCCCGGCGCCGTAGAACATCAGCTGCCCGATCTTCGGACCCTCGACGAAGACGGCGTTCGAGGCGCCCCGCACGGCCGCGAGCGGATGCTCGATCGGGATCATCGCCGGGTGGACGCGGACCGCGATCTCCTCCTCGTCCAGCTCCGCGATCGCCAGGAGCTTGATCACGTAGCCCAGCGTCGCCGCGTCGCGGAAGTCCTGCGGGGTGACGCTCGAGATCCCCTCCCGGAAGACGTCGGCGGCCACGACCCGTGCGCCGAACGCGACCGACGCGAGGATCGCGCACTTCGCGGCGGCGTCGAACCCCTCGACGTCCGCGGTCGGGTCGGCCTCGGCGAAGCCCAGCCGCTGGGCTTCCGCGATCGCGCGCTCGGACGTCCAGCCGTGCTCGGACATCTGCGTCAGCACGAAGTTCGTCGTGCCGTTCACGATGCCGAGGACGCGGTCGACGCGCTCGCCCGCGAGCGACTCTCGCAGCGGTCGGATCAGCGGGATGCCGCCGGCGACCGCGGCCTCGAAGTAGAGGTCCCCGCGCGCCTCCTCCGCCGCCGTGAACAGCTCCTGCCCGTGGGACGCGAGGAGTTCCTTGTTCGCGGTGACGACGGACTTCCCGCTGCCGAGGGCCCGCAGGAGCAGCTCGCGGGCCGGCTCCACGCCGCCCATCAGCTCGCAGACGATGTCGATCGAAGGGTCGTCGACCACCGCCCCGGGGTCGTCGAGGAACCGATCGGCGGGGAGGGGCACGCCTCGGTCGCGGCCGGGATCGCGCACGGCCACGCGGGTGACCTCCAACCGCACGCCGGCCCGCCGGGTGACGTCGTCCCCGTGCTCGTGCAGGAGCCGGATCACGGCCGCCCCCACGGTGCCGCCGCCGAGCAGCCCGACCCGCACGGTCCGCTCGTTCGCAGCGCCTAGCGGCTCCACCGTCACCCGTCGCCCCCGATCCAGACCGCCATGAGGATCTCGTCCTCGTAACCGTAGGACTTGCGCGAGTGCCTCGCGAGCCTCCCCTCCTCGACGAAGCCGAAGCTCCGGTACAGGGAGATCGCCGCCTCGTTGTGCGGATAGACCGACAGCACGACCTTCTCGATGCCGACGCGCTTCGACCAGGCGATCGCTTCCTCCATCAGCCGCCGCCCGGTGCCGCGCCCGCGAGCGTCGGCGGCCACGGCGATCGCCAGCGAGCCGACGTGGGCGGTGACAGGGTGCCGCTCGCGCTGCACGGTGACGTGGCCGACCAGCCGTTCGCCGTCGAAGGCCAGCAGATCCGTCTCGACGTCGGAGCGCTGCCGGAACCGGCGCCGGTACCCGCGCGCGGACGTACGCACATCCTCGGTGCGGACGAACCGCTCCTCCGCCACGATCGCGGTCCAGAACTCGTGGAACGCGCGGGCGTCGCGCGGCTCGGCCGGGCGGATCTCGACGGATCCGCTCCCCCGCCGATCAGCCATCGACGGATCCGTCGTCCGCGCGAGGCTCGTCGAGCCGGTCCATCGACTCGGGCGCCGAGACACCGACGAGGTCGAGGAGGTTCGCGAGCACCTGCTTCGTCGCCGACGCGAGCCAGAGCCGGGCGGACGTGAGCGCACCATCGTCGGAGACGACTCGGCAATCGGTGTAGAAGCGATGGAACGCCGCCGCGAGATCCTGGGCGGCGTGGGTCAGCCGGTGCGGCGCCCGTTGCTCCGCCGCGGTCGCGATCAGGCCGGGGACGTCCGCCAGCGCTCGCATCAGATCCTGTTCGGGCTCGGTGGCGAGCAAGGGGAGATCGGCGGCGTCGATCGACCCGCGTTCGACCCCTCGCCGCGCCGCCTTCCGGAGGATCGACGCGATCCGCGCGTGCCCGTATTGCACGTAGTACACGGGGTTCTCGAGGGACTGCCGGGCAACCTCGTCGATGTCGAAGTTCATCGGCCGGTCGTTCGAGAAGAGGAGCAGGTGGAACCGCGCCGCGTCGGCTCCCACCTCGTCGATCAGCTCGTCGAGCGACACGAACGTGCCTGCGCGCTTGCTCATCTTCACGGGTGCGCCGCGGCGGAGGAACGACACGAACTGGTACAGCACGATCTCGACACGCTCCACGTCGAAACCGAGCGCGGCCGCGGCGCCCTTCACCCGCGCGATGTCGCCGTGGTGGTCCGCTCCCCAGACGTAGACCAGATGGTCGAAGCCGCGCGAGAACTTGTCGAGCACGTAGGCGATGTCCGCGCCGAAGTACGTGTGGGTCCCGTCCGAGCGGACCGCCACCCGATCCTTGTCGTCGCCGAACGCGGTCGAGCGGAACCAGGTCGCACCCTCGGCGTCGTAGACGGAGCCGTCCGTACGCAGCCGGTCGATCGCCTGCGCGATCTCGCCCTTCTCGACGAGGGACGCCTCGAGGAAGTACGAGTCGAAGGTGACGCCGAACCGGTCGAGCGTCGCGCGGATCTGCGCCATCGCCCGGCTCGCTCCGGCTTCCCGGAGTCGGACGAAGCGATCCTCCGGCGGCAGATCCGCCATGCCGGGCCCCTCGGTCTCCAGGATGTCGCGAGCCAGATCGACCACGTACGCGCCGTGGTACCCGTCCTCGGGCAGGTCCGCGTCCCGACCGAGCAGCTGGAGGTACCGTGCCTCCACCGACGCCCCGAATCGGTCCATCTGGCCGCCGGCGTCGTTGAAGTAGTACTCGCGCTCGACCTCGTGGCCGGCGAACGTGAGCAGACGGGCGAGGGCGTCTCCGATCGCCGCGTTCCGTGCGTGCCCGATCGTGAGCGGACCGGTCGGGTTCGCCGACACGAACTCCACCTGGATCCGCCGGCCCGTCGCGTCGCCCCTTCCGTATCGATCGCCGTCACAGACGATCTGTCGGACGACGTCGTGGAGCCAGTCGTCGGTGGTCCAGAGGTTGATGAAGCCGGGTCCGGCCACCTCGGCCTTGGCGAGGAACGGGGCGGACGGCAGGGCGCCGACGATCGCCGTCGCCGTCGCCCGCGGGTCGGCGCCCGCCTTCGACGCCGCGACCATCGCGACGTTGGTGGTGAAGTCGCCGAATCCCTTCTGGCGGGGACGCTGCAGCTCGGGCACGGGCAGCGGAGGCTCGAGCCCGAGGGCGGGGGCGGCCGTGGCGACGGCCGAGGCCAGGAGGCGCTCCAGCTGCTCCTCGATCACCCGGCGATCCCCATCGCCTCGCGCACGACCCGCACGAGCTCGGCCGGATCGAACGGTTTCGTCACGAGCCGGACGTGCTCCCCGCGGTAGGACTCGAACTCGTCGGCGGAGCGGCCCGTCAGGAAGATGACGGGCAGATCCCTGAGCGCCGGTTCCGAGCGGATCCCCTCGTAGACCTCGTGACCGTCCATCCCCGGCATCGTGGCGTCGAGGATGAGGGCACCCGGGGGGGCAGCGACGACGCGAGCGAGCGCATCGTCACCGCGCCCCACCGATTCGATCTCGATCCCGGCGAGCCGGAAGTTCACCTCCAGGAGGCGGTGCAGGATCGGGTCGTCGTCGGCGAACAGGACCCGAGGGGCGGCGGGATCGGACACCCGCCGAGGATATCCGCGCTCGGCGGGCCGGGCGCCGCGAGGGCCGTTGCTAGACTGCCCCACGAGCCCCCGTAGCTCAGGGGATAGAGCA
>JBOGVD010000091.1:0-31307 GCA_050696355.1 Actinomycetota bacterium | reverse complement strand
CGATCCTCGTCGGCATCGCGGGCGCCGCGCTCGCCCTCCAGGCCTTCGCGAAGACGACGGTCGATGCCGGGCCGTTCCGGATCCAGCTCGAGGCCGACTTCGGCCGGAGCGTGACCGACATCTCCCTGCCGCCGCTCGGACGGCTCCGCGCCGACACGCACGGCGCCCCGCTCCACCTGCGAGCGTCGCTCCGCGAGGTCGACGTCGAGCAACTCCAGGAGGGGCTCCGCCGCGGGGTGGACTCGGTCGCCGCCGAGGTCGAGCGGAACACGCTCGACGCGGCGGGCCGGTTCGGCGCCTGGGTCGTCCTGGTCGGCATCGTGGGGGCGGCGGCCCTCGGCCTGCTCGCATTCCGCAGCAACTTCCTCCTGGTGCTGCGCGCGACGGTGGCCGGGCTCCTGGCGGTGTCGCTCTCGGTCGGATCCGCCGCGCTCGGCTTCGACACGGCCGCGTTCCAGGCGCCGAGCTACACGGGCTCGCTCCGACTGGTGCCGCAGCTGTTCGGGCCCGTCGAGGGCGCGATCGAGCGGGTCGGCTACTTCCGCGAGGAGCTCCGTCGGGTCGTGGCCGGCGCCGCGCGCGCGTACGCCGCCGTCGAGGCCAACCCGCTCGGCCGCGGCGACGAGATCCGCGTCCTGCACATCTCCGACATCCACCTGTCGACGCTCGGCTACGGGTTCGCGCAGGAGCTCGCCCGGAGCTTCGACGTCGACCTCGTGATCGACACCGGCGACACGACGTCGTTCGGCGCCACGGACGAGGAGTTCATCCTCGACGAGATCCCCGATTTCGAGCGCCCCTACGTGTGGGTCCGCGGCAACCACGACTCGGCCGCGATCCAGGACGCGGTCGAGGGGATCGACGGGGCCGTCGTGCTCGACGGCGACACCGCGGCGGTCGCCGGGTTCACGATGTACGGACTCGGGCACCCCTACTTCAACGAGAAACGCGGCGACCCCGTGGGTGACGAGGAGGTCGAGGCCCTGGTGGCGACGGCGGCCGAGCGCGTCGAGGCGGACGTGACCGCCCTTTCGGCGCCGCCCGACATCGTCGTCGTCCACGACGACCGGATGGCGGCGGGACTGGCGGGGACGGTGCCGCTCGTCCTCTCGGGTCACTTCCACGAGAACCGCGACGAGGTGGTGGACGACACCGTGTTCCTTCGTGTCGGGACCACCGGGGGCGCCGGCCCGACCGGATTCACCGCCGAGGGCGACGTCCCGTTCTCGGCCGAGGTCCTGTACTTCCGGCTCGGGGACGACGGGATGCACCTCGTGGCCTGGGACGTCGTGACGCAGTTCCCGGCGACGGGGAGCCTCGAGATCGAGCGGCACCTGGCCTCGGACGTGGGCCTCTCGCCGAGCCCGTCCCTGCCGACGCCGAGCCCGACGACCCCGAGCCCGACGACGCCGAGCCCGACGACCCCGAGCCCGTCCGGATGAGAGCGGCCTCGGGAGGAGCGGCGCGCACGATCCGCGTCGACGAGCCGTACGACCTCGTCGCGACCCTGTTCCCGCTCCGGCGAGGCACGGGCGATCCCACGATGGGGATCGGGATGGGCGAGGCCTGGCACGCCGCGCGGACACGGGCAGGCCCGGCGACGCTGCGGCTCCGGCACGTCACGGGCGCCGTCCGCGCTACGGCTTGGGGGCCGGGCGCGGCCTGGGCGCTGGAGCACACGCCCGGGCTGATCGGCGCGGAGGACGATCCGACAGCGTTCGAGCCTCGCGACGACGTGATGGAACGCGTGTGGAGGGAGCAGCGGGGCGTGCGGCTCACCCGGGCGCTCGACGTGGTGCGGACCCTGGTCGCGGCGATCCTGGAGCAGAAGGTCGTGGGCATGGAGGCGCGGCGGGCATGGCGGAGGATGACGCTCGCCGTGAGCGAGCCGGCGCCGGGACCGGGCGAGCTATACCTCCCACCCGAGCCCGCGACGCTGGCGGCCCTCCCTTACCACCGGTTCCATCCGTGGGGTCTGGAACGACACCGCGCGGAGGTGGTGCGAGCCGTGTGTGCGCGAGCGAGCGCACTCGAGGCGCTCGCCGAGGTGCCGTTCGACGAAGCGCGTCGCCGGCTGGCGGCGATGCCCGGCGTGGGACCATGGACGTCCGCCGAGGTGGCCCGGCTGTCCCTCGGCGATCCGGACGCGGTCTCGGTGGGCGACTACCACCTGCCGAACATCGTCTCGTGGGCGCTCGCGGGCGAGCGTCGGGGCACCGACGAACGGATGCTCGAGCTGCTGGAGCCGTACCGGGGGCAGCGAGGACGTGTGCAGCGACTGCTGGAGGCGAGCCAGATCTCGCCGCCGGCGCGCGGCCCTCGGATGGAAACGCGCTCGATCGACCATCTGTAGCGCACGATCAGCTCACGGCTCATACTCTGCCAATGTCGGCTTCGTTCTCGGATGACGAGATTCGAGCTTCGGCCATGGCCTTCGTGACTCAACTCGAGGCCGACGGCGACGGGTTCGTCCGAAGCCGTGATCTTGGAACCTTCTCGCTCGCAGGCAGAGCAATCCCCCTGCTGGCACACATGAAGGGGATCCAGGTATTGCCGGAATCGGATGTGGCCCTGACGATCCGAACGACATTCAGCGCACGCCCGGAGGACCGGCCTTACGAGGATGTGCTCGGCTCCGACAGCTTCCTTCGATACAAGAGGATGAGGGGTAACGCCGAATCCCGAGAGAACAACGCCCTTCGAGCAGCGATGACGCACAGGAAGCCATTGATTTGGTTCCTCGGTGTGGCTCCAGCCGTCTTCCGCGCCCTCTATCCAGTCTGGATCGTCGATGAAGAGGCCAGTCAAGAACAGTTCGTCGTGGCGCTCACGGAGGACTTGATGTTTCAATGGGATCGGGAGTTCGTGCATCCGGCGGATCAAGCACTGCGACGTGAATATGCGGACGCCGTAGTCAGGCGTCGCGTACATCAACCCATGTTCCGCTATCGAGTCCTTACCGCGTATGCGAGGCAGTGCGCCCTCTGCCACCTTCGTCATGCGCCTCTTCTTGACGCCGCGCATATCAAGGAGGACTCGGATGGTGGCGAGCCAATCGTGCCCAACGGTGTGGCGATGTGCGCCATTCACCACCGAGCGTTCGACAATGCGGTCCTGGGCATCCGCCCGGACTACGTCATCGAGATACGAGAGGACGTTCTCACCGAGATCGACGGACCAACGCTCTTACATGCGCTTCAGGGCCTTCACGCCACGAGGTTGACGCTTCCTCGTAGCCGCCCATCGTGGCCCCGGCAGGATCTCCTCGAGGAGCGCTACGCTCGCTTCAAGGCAGCAAGCTAGTCGGCCTGCGCTTGAGGTCGGAGGAAGACGTGCCCATCCTCCACCTTCGCGTCATAGACGAGCACCGGCTTCGAGGCCGGCGGCCTCATGACCCTCCCTGTCTCGATGTCGAACATGCTTCCGTGGGCCGGGCACGTCACGGTCTTCACCGATCCGGCGATCTTGACCACGCCCCTGTCGAGCGGCGCTCCTTGGTGCGTGCACTGATTCCCGATCGCGTACACAGCCTCGTCGGCCTGGACGAGAAGGACGACCTCGCCGTCAACCGTGACGCGCACGGGCCTCCGATTCACCAAGCCACCTGGAACGGGCACTTCGAACCAGTCAGACATGCTCCCTCCCAGCAGATGCGCTGGCATCACCGAACTCGATCTTGATCCTAGCGGCCACCCCAGAGGATCATCGCGCCAAGATGAGCAAGTTCGAGAAGAGCGGGATCAACAAGAGGACTGAGAAAGAGGGAGCGTCGCTTCTTCTTCGCGACCCAAGATTCCAGCTGGTCAGCCTTGGCACGAAACGAAGGATCCTCGAGCTGATCGGTGTCACTGGCGCCTTTGGCACTCAGACGTTCGACCTCGTCATGACGCCCTCGCCCGCCCCTCCCATCACTCCCGAGACCGTGGACAAGCACTTCCCCACGCTGACGCTCGTCGAGATGAAGACGACGAAGGGAGGGGTGACTGATCAGGCTTTGCGCGGCTTCTTCTTCGGGGCTACCCAGCGCGAGTACACGATGGCGCAGGAACTTGGCTCCCGATACTGCTTCGCCTTCGTGGTTCTGAACGAGACGAACGTCTTTGGCAAGCCCTTCGCGGTGCTTCTCAATCTCGAGGAAGTCGAGCAACGAACCCGCACGCGACGGGTGCAGTACCAGGTGAACTTCAAGACTGACCTCAAGCGTGAGGACACTGACCAGGAACACGTGATCGTGTTCGGTGAGCACGGGGACATCCCTCTTGGAACCGCTACGGAGCCGCCAGTCGCTTGAGGCGATGTGCCACAGCGTAGGCCTCCTCCTCCTTTCGCTCGAAGGTTGCCACGACCATCCACTCGTTCTCCTCGATGGAGATGGGTTCGAGATCGCCGTGAACCGGGGCCGTCACCCACGAGCGAGCCTCGCCTCGCTCGCGGAACAGCGTCGCTTCTGGATCCGGGTATCCATCCCAGGTCCAGAACGTCCCGACCAATCACCCTCGCCGTCAGCCTGGACAAGTCGCACGTCGCGATCCCCCACCACCCATCGGTCGTGCGCAGACTCCTCGATCGGAAGCCAACCCATGCCCGACAGAACCCAGGCCCATCGTCGAGCCTCGTTTCGCGCCTGTTCCGCCGACTCATATGCCTCGGGCGGGTACTCGATGACCGTGCCGTCGGTGATGAGGATCACCCATGCACTCATGACCGCATTCCAGGGCCGCGTACGGACTCTGTCTATGAGATCCATCACGATCGGCAAGTCGATCTGACGATCACGTGAACGATCGGTACGTTCGAGTCATGCCGTCCGATCAGAGGCGAGCGGAGTACACGGCGGAGCTGACGGCATGCTTCTTGTTCAGTATCAGCACGACGTTGGAGGGTCCACCGGATCTCGGGAGAGACGAGATCGAGAACATGATCGAGGCCGGTTGGATGTGGATCTCACTCGACACGGATGTCTTGCTCGAGAGCCATTGGCAGCTCGAGTCGTTCGAGGAACGTGAGCTGCCCGGAGAGCCACGCTAGACGACGAAGGCGCAGCCGTTCCAGAGCGCGTTGATGCGGAGCTTCGTGAGGAACCCTCGTACCTCGAGGCCGAGCATCCGGGGCTTCCGCATCCACGGGGGAGTGAACACGATGAACCCCTCGTGGCTCTCGCTCCGCACCCAGTCGAGGGCGTCCGGCGGCGGCTCCGTCGAGGTGCGCAGGAACCGAAGTCCTCGCATCCCCGCCTCCACCCAGACGAACACCATCCCGCCGCGCGCGCGGATCAGCTTCTTCGCGTCCGGGGTGGCCTGGATCTCCATGCAGATACATCGGCGCGCAAGCTCCCTGAACTTCACCCCGCGATGGAAATCAGCGGAGCCGCAGCTCGTTCCGGATGTCCGTGAGCAGCTCGATCTCCGTCGGACCGGCCGCCGCCTCCTTCTTGGGGAATGCCCGGTTGTAGGCCTTGATCACGAGGAACAGCACGAACGCCACGATCAGGAAGTTGAGCAGGGTGGTGAGGAACGCGCCGTAGCGGAGCTCGGCGTCACCCATCTCGATCACGAGGCTGTCGAAGTTCGGCTGCCCGAAGATCGCCCCGATGATCGGGTTGATCAGGTTCTCGGTGAACGAGGTGACCAAGCCCGCGAAGGCCAGGGCGAGGATCAGCCCGACGGCGATCTCGACCAGGTTCCCCTTCGAGACGAACTCCTTGAACTCCCTGAGCATGGTTCCTCCTCCCTAGGCGAGCGCCTGAGCGAACACCCGTTCCATCGCCCGGCGGCACGCCCTGGTCACGTGCAGGTACCGCTCCAGGAACGTCTGTCGAGGGTACTCCTCGAACCCGAGGCGCCGCGCGAGCGCCGTCTGCTCGGCCGGCGCCACCGGCAACGCTTCCGCGTGGACGCGCCGGTCCATCTCGAGCGCGTTCTTCACGTCGGACAGGAAGACGAACGCCTCCGCGAGGTCGCGCGCGACCTGATCTTCGAGGTGACGCGCGGCCGCGAGCTTCTCGATCGCCTCCAGCGTCCGCCGCGACCGCACGCCCGGATCGACGCCGCCGAACCGCATGAGCGAGAGCTCCACCGCGAACTGCACGTCGGCGAGCGACCCCCGCCCGAGCTTGAAGTGGAACTTCGACGCATCGCGCGGCTTCACGCGCTCTCGCTCGATCCGGTCCCGCATCCGGCGCACCTCCACCACGCGATCGAGGGTGAGCCCATCCGGCGGGTACGCGAAGTCGGCGGCGTTCAGCTCGAACCGCCGCCCGAGGTCGGCGTCGCCCGCCACGCGGCGCGCGCGGAGCAGCGACTGGAACTCCCACGGATCGGCGTAACGCTCCCAGTACTCGAGGAATCCGGCCAGGGATCGCGCCAGCGGGCCGCTCCGCCCCTCGGGCCGGAGGTCGGCATCGGGCTCCCACCCGGCCTCGTGCACGTGACGCATCACGCGTTCGGCCGCGGCGGTCGCGCGCGCGAGGTCGTCCGGCCCCTCGCCGTCGTAGACGAAGACGAGATCGAGGTCGCTCGCGACGTTCAGCTCCTTGGCGCCGAGCTTCCCCAGGCCGACGACGGCGAACGGCAGGCCGGGCTCGGCGGCCGCGACCGCCTCCCGGACCACGCGGTAGGCGACCGCGGCGATCGCCTCCCCGGTCTCACGGGGCGTGAGCTCGCGGCCGGCGGCGCGCGCGACGGCTTGCATCAGCTGCGCCTGCGAATCGAGCGCCGGCGCGCCGAACAGGCCGCCGGACAGCGCCAGGATCCGGTCCGGCTCCGCCACGAGGACGTCGGTCGCGAACGAGCTCGCCGCGGCGAGGTGGGCGAGACGCCGAGCCGCCTGCGGGTCGGCGGCGAGCGCGTCGGCAGGCGCGATCCGGTCCCCGACGGCCTCGGCGATCCGCTCGAGGCGGACGAGCGAGGCGTCGGGCTCCGCGGCAAGCGCGAGCGCCGGCGCCATCACGGGGAACACGTGGGCCAGGACCTTGCCGAAGCGCGTCGTTGGCGCGACCAGCCGCTGGAGCGCCTCGAACGCGCGCGAGGGCTGCGCGAAGCCGAGCCCGGCGAGGAGCTCCTCGGTCGCGTCGCGGTCGTGTCCCGGGGACGGCTGGACGGGACCGGCGAAGGCCTCGAGGAGCGGCCGGTAGAACAGGCGCTCGTGGATCCCGCGCACCAGCTCGGTCGTCCGGTCGTACTCGGCCTGGAGGGCCTCGGCACCGGCGAGGCCGAGCGAGCGGGCGAGGGTCGTGCGCGCGTGGCGGTCGGCCGGGAGGTCGTGGGTCTGGAGGTCGCGGACCATCTGGAGCCGGTGCTCCAGCCGACGCAGGAACCGGTACGCGTCGGCGAGCGCCGCGGCATCCTCGTGCGCGACATAGCCCTCGTCCGCGAGCGTGCCGAGTGCCGTGAGGGTGTTGGGCTCGCGCAGGCGCTCGTCCCGGCGGCCGTGGACGATCTGGAGGAGCTGGACCGCGAACTCCACGTCACGGATCCCGCCGCGCCCGCGCTTGACCTCGGTCAGCTCCTTGCCGCGGCGCCGCATGTACTCCTCGAGCCGGACCTTCGATCGCCGGACGTCGTCGATCGCCGCCTCCTGGAGGTCGCGCGGGTACACGGACGCGACGATGCCCTCCACGAACGGAGCGCCGAGCTCGTGGTCGCCCGCGGCGGCCCGCGCCTTGATCATCGCCTGACGCTCCCAGGTCGCGGCCTCGCGCTCGTAGTAGGCGAGCGTGGCCGGCAGCGTGCGGACGAGAGGACCGGCGCGGCCACCCGGCCGGAGCCCGAGGTCCAGCCGGAGCGCGACCCCTTCGGACGTCGGATCGGAGAGGTCGGCGATCAGGTTGGCGGCCCCGGTTTCGGCTTCGTCACCACCCACCCCCTCGCGATGGAGCAGGAGGAGATCGACATCGCTCGCGTAGTTCAGCTCGCGGCCGCCGAGCTTCCCCAGGGCGATCACGGCCATCCCGTCCGGACAGAGCGCCTCGAGGCACGCGTCCGCGACATCGCTGATCTCCTCGACGACCTCCTCGAGCGGGGCGCCGTCGAGGTCGCGGGCCGCGATCCGGAGCATCGCCCGGCGGCGGAACCGCCGGACGCCGGCGCTGGCGCCGTGCGCTGCCAGGTCCGCGCGGAGCTCGGTCCCCAGTGCATCGCGACCGCGCGCGGAGACGTCCGCCAGCGCCTCCACCTCTTCGGGATGGCCGACGAAGAGGTCGCTCGCGGCGGTCGAGAACCCGAGCAGCCTCGCCGCGACCGGCAGGATCTCGGGACGGCTCAGGAGCTCGCGCGCTCCGGCATCTTCGCCCACCCGGGAGAACGCGACGCGCGCGAGCTCCGGATCGGGCGCCTCCGAGAACGTCCTGCCGAGGATCTCGGGCGTGAGCACGGGGGCATCGTAGCCACCGCCCGGCTGCGGTTCGGACCTAGCCTCCGTCGATCACCGCGTCGACCTCGATCTCGATGCGCCACCTCGGATCGACGAAGCCGGTCACCACGATCATCGCGTTGGCGGGGCGCACGTCGGCGAACACCTCGCCGTGTGCCCGCCCCACCTCCTGCCAGTCCTCCGCGGCCACGAGGTAGCAACGCGTACGAACGACGTCCGCCACGGAGGCGCCCGCCTCATCGAGCGCCGCGACGACGATCTCGAGGCAGCGCTTCGTCTGGCCGTAGACGTCCGGCGGCGGCTCTCCGCCGTCGGGCATGATCGGCGCCGTCGCCGCCACGGCCACGTGGTGACCTGCACGGACGCCCCTCGAGAAGCCGATCACCGGCTCGTACGGCGAGCCCGACGCCACCCTGCGCCGCTCCACGACCCAAGATTAACTCCCGCGTAACAGCCCGCGGGCACCCACCCCCTACGCTCGGTGCCATGGCGCTCTCCGCGGAAGCCGAGTACGTCCTGCGCACGATCGAGGAGCGCGGGATCCGTTTCGTCCGCCTCTGGTTCACCGACGTCCTCGGTTTCCTCAAAGCGTTCACGATCACCTCGCAGGAGCTGGAGGGCGCCCTCACGGAGGGCATGGGCTTCGACGGCTCCTCGGTCGACGGGTTCGCCCGCATCCAGGAGTCCGACATGGTGGCGCTCCCCGACCCGTCCACGTTCCAGGTGATCCCGTGGAAGACCGAACACGCCGTCGCGCGGATGTTCTGCGACATCCTCGAGCCGGACGGCACGCCGTTCGCCGGCGACCCCCGCGGCGTGCTGAAGCGCCAGCTCGCCCGCGCAGCGGACAAGGGCTTCACGTTCTACGTGGGCCCGGAGCTCGAGTTCTTCTACTTCAAGTCGGTCGAGGATCCGACGTTCCTCGATCAGGGCGGCTACTTCGACGAGACGCCCCTCGACGTCGCCACCGACTATCGCAAGCGCACGGTGCAGTACCTCGAGTCGATGGGGATCCCCGTCGAGTACGTCCACCACGAGGTCGCGCCCTCGCAGCACGAGATCGACCTCCGCTACACGGATGCCCTCACGATGGCCGACCAGGTGATGACCTATCGCCTCACCGTGAAGGAGGTCGCGCACGAGTTCGGGATCTACGCGACCTTCATGCCGAAGCCCGTCGCCGGCGTGAACGGCTCGGGGATGCACACGCACCAGTCCCTGTTCGAGGGCGACCGCAACGCGTTCTTCGACGCCACCGACGAGTACCACCTGTCGAAGACCGCGAAGGCCTACATCGCTGGGCTCCTCCGGCACGCCCCCGAGATCACGCTCCTCACGAACCAGTGGGTGAACTCGTACAAGCGGCTCGTGCCGGGGTTCGAGGCCCCGGTCTACGTGTGCTGGGCCCGCCGGAACCGCAGCGCCCTCGTCCGCGTGCCGATGTACAAGCCCGGAAAGGAGGGCGCGACGCGGATCGAGTACCGGTCGCCGGATCCGGCCTGCAACCCCTACCTCGCCTTCTCGGCGATGCTCGCGGCCGGGCTCGCCGGGCTCGACGGTGAGTACGACCTCGCCCCGGAGGCCTCGAACAACATCTACGAGATGACCGAGCACGAGCGGGAGATCGCCGGGATCCGGTCGCTCCCGGAGGACCTCGTGGAGGCGATCCACCTGGCCGAGGGCTCCGAGGTGCTCCGTGAGGCGCTCGGCGACCACGTCCTGGAGTTCCTGCTGCGGAACAAGCGCGAGGAGTGGGACGCGTACAAGTCTCACGTCACCCCCTACGAGCTCGAGCGCTACCTCCCGATCCTCTGAGCCCCAGATGGTCCATCCGGACTAGTCCCCTCCTGTTGACGCCATAGGCCGAACGGGGGATGATGCCCGTTCTGGTCTGGGGTGCGCCGGGCCTCCCGGATACAACGGCGACCACCAGGGGGTGGACTGAATGAGATCCAAGAAGTTGCGTATCACGTTGTCGTTCCTGCCCGTCGCGGCATTGCTGGTCCTCGCAGCCATCAGCATGCCGGGGGCATTGGGCTCCGAGTACGAGAGCAACCTGACCGTGACCTTCGAAGCGCAGCCGACCGACGCTGGGAGCGGGGAAACGATCACGTCGGAGCCGTTCGATCCGACCGGTGAGCCGGTGGCCGTGAAGGTCGTCGCGCCCCCCGAGTACTCCGAGTCGTACGAGTCGTCCGACGAACCGGTGTTCGGCGCCACCGTCACGCTGGCGTTCGCCGAGGGCTCGGCGATCGGAACCCTCGCGGGGTACGAAGCCACGACCGGCGAGGACGGCGTGGCCACCTTCCCGGCGCTGTCCATCACGGGAGCCAACGAGCCGTTCTCCACGCACTACCAGCTGGAGGCGACCGCGACAGAGCCGGAGATCGAGATCAGCGGGTTCTTCGGATCGTCCTCGAGCGGCGGATCGGCCACGTCGTCGACCTTCGACATCTGGGAAGCCGGCTGCTTCGGCGACAACTGCGACGTGAGCTTGACGCCCGGCAACAGCAGCCTCGACACGTACACGACGACGGAGAGCGTCGGTATGGGCGCGAGCGCCGTGAGCGCGGGGGTCGAGATCTCGTGCCCGACGCAGCGGGTGATCTTCTCGAGCGACGTGTTCGTCCACGTCACGACCGGGAACGGTCCGGTCTTCCTCGTCACCCACATCTCGCGCGCGGACATGAAGGCCGCGGCGAACAACGGTCAGAAGCACGTGGGATGGTGCGTCGGGCTCAAGACCCCCGGCCCCTGGGACTTCGCGCAGCAGGACACGAACAGCAGCGGGGGGCTTGACTCCGGCGACTTCTTCGTCGGCCTGGCTCCGAAGTGCCCACGGAAGAACGCCTCGAGCTTCGCACCGTGCTTCGTCAGCAAGTCGGGCGACGACAACGGCGGAAGCTTCATCCGGGGCTGGGTCCCCGGCGGCGACCCGCCTCGCCGCACCTGATCCACCCTTGACGACCAGCACGAACGTGCGCCCGGCCCCCGAGGGGCCGGGCGTACACTCGTCCGGTGCAGACCTGTCCCAGCTGCGGTGAGGAGAACCCGGATCGCTTCCGGATGTGCGGCATGTGCGGCGCGCAGCTCGCCGCCGTCGAGGTCGTGCCCGAGGAGGTCCGCAAGACCGTCACGGTCGTCTTCTCGGACCTGAAGGGGTCGACCGCGCTCGCCGAGCGCCTGGACACGGAGGCGCTCCGCGAGGTCCTGAACCAGTACTTCAACTCGATGCGGGCCGTGCTCGAGCGGCACGGCGGCACGGTGGAGAAGTACATCGGCGACGCCGTCATGGCCGTCTTCGGCCTGCCGCAGCTCCACGAGGACGACGCGATGCGCGCGGTCCGAGCGGCGGCCGAGATGCAGGAAGCGCTCGTGGGGCTGAACGCCCGGTTCGAAGAGGTCTACGGGATCCGGATCGAGAACCGCACGGGCGTGAACACCGGCGAGGTTGTCGCCGGCGACGTGAGCGTGGGCCACCGCCTGGTGACGGGCGACACGGTGAACGTCGCCGCTCGCCTCGAGCAGAACGCGCCGACGATGGAGATCCTCCTCGGCGAGCCCACCTACCGGCTCGTGAAGGACGCCGTGGACGCGGAGCCCGTGGAACCGCTCGAGCTGAAGGGCAAGTCGGAGCGCATGCCGGCCTATCGCCTCCTGTCCGTCGGGAAGCAACAGGAAGGGGTCGCCCGGCGGCTGGACGCGCCGATGGTGGGCCGCGACGACGAGCTCGCGGTCCTGACCGACGCCCTGGCACGGGCGGAGGAGACGAAGTCCTGCTTGGTCGTCACCGTGGTCGCGCCCGCCGGCACGGGAAAGTCCCGGCTCCTCCAGGAGTTCGTGGCGCGCGCCGAGGGCCCGGCCCTCCACGGCCGCTGCCTCTCCTACGGGGAGGGGCTCACGTTCTGGCCCCTCGCCGAGATCGCGCGGACCGTCGCCGGGATCGGCAACGACGACCCGTCGGCGGAAGCACAGGAGAAGCTCGCGGCGCTCCTCGGGCCGGACGGCAGGGACGTGGCCGACCGGATCGCCGGGGCGATCGGTCTCTCCCCCGCCACGTATCCGGTCGAGGAGACGTTCTGGGCCGCTCGGCGCTTCCTGGAGTTGATCTCCGACGGGCGGCCGATGATCGTGCTGATCGACGACATCCACTGGGCCGAGCGCACGTTCCTCGACCTGATCCGCTCGGTCGCCGCTTCGCTGACCGGCGTACCCGTGGTGCTCGCCTGCTCGGCGCGCCCGGACCTGTTCGACGCGCATCCCGAATGGAACGAGGAGTCCGAGGGCCATCGCATCCTCGTGCTCCAGCCGCTGTCCGAGGACGAGAGCGCGGAGGTGGCCGCGAACCTCCTCGGCACCACCGACCTCGACGCCGCGGTGCGGATGAAGATCGTGGAAGCCGCCGAGGGGAACCCGCTGTTCGTCGAGCAGATGCTCTCGATGCTGCTCGACGACGGCATCCTGGAGCGCGACGCGGGCGGCCGATGGGTCCTGATCCGCGAGGTCGGCGCCATCACGATCCCACCGACGATCCAGGCGCTGCTGTCCTCCCGCCTGGACCGGCTCGGTCCGATCGACCGGGTCGTCGTGGAGCGGGCATCCGTGATCGGCCAGATCTTCTTCCGGGGGGCCGTCGAGGATCTGTCGCCGGACGAGGTGCGCCGCCACACGGGCGAGAGCCTGGCCAACCTCACCCACCGCGAGCTCGTGATGCCGCACGAATCGAGCTTCGCGGGCCAGGAGGCCTATCGGTTCATGCACATCCTGATCCGCGAGGCGGCCTACCACGGGCTGCTCAAACGGACCCGCGCCGATCTGCACGTCCGGTTCATCGACTGGCTCGAGCGGGTGGCGTCGGACCGCGTGCTCGAGTTCGAGGAGATCCGCGGCTACCACCTGGAGCAGGCGTTCTTCACCCTCCAGCAGCTCACGCCGAACGACGAGGCCGTCTGGCAGATCGGCGTCCGCGGGAGCGGGTACCTCTCCTCCGCGGGACGCCGGGCGCTCGCCCGGGGCGACATCCCCGCCGCCGCGAACCTGCTACAGCGGGCGGCGACGCTGCTTCCCCCGGGGCATCCCGAGCGGCCACGTCTCCGAGTCGACGCCGCCGAGGCGCTCACGGAGCAAGGGGGATTCGAGGAGGCCGGTGCGATGCTCTCGGCGGCGATCGAGGAAGCGCATGAGCTCTCCGACCGGGTCCTGGAGGCGACCGCGAGGATCCAGGAGCTCGAGCTGCTCTACACCCTCGATCCGGAGGCGGTGGAGCCGACCATCGTCGCCGGGGTCGAGGCGCATCTCCCGGAGCTGGAGGCCCTCGAGGCGCACGACGGCATGGCGCGCGCCTGGCGCCTGCTCATGTTCGTCCGCGAGATGGGGCTGCAGTGGGGCGAGTCCGAGGTGGCGGCCCAACGGACGTTGCACCACGCCCGGCTCGCCGGCAACCGCTTGATGGTCGCCCGCGCGATCCCGTCGCTCGGCTATTGCGCCCTCAGCGGGCCGACGCCCGTGCCGGAGGCGATCGACCGGTGCCGCGCGCTCCTCGAGGAGGTCGAGGGCGACCGCAAGCCGGAGGCCCTGCTCGAGGCCGCGCTCTCCCACCTCGAAGCGATGCGAGGCAACGTGGAGGAGTCGCGAGCCCTCTACCGAACCAGCCGGGCGAAGCTCGAGGAGCTCGGCTGGACGTTCCTCGCGGCGCAGACGTCGTTCGACTCCGGGCCCGTCGAGATGCTCGCCGGCGACCTCGCAGCCGCCGAAGCGGAGCTCCGTCGCGACTACGACGCCCTCGAACGGATGGGGGAGACGAACTACATCTCGACGACCGCCGCCTTCCTGGCGGAGGTGCTGTATCGGCAAGGGGACATGGAGGGGGCGGAAGAGCACACGCGGATCAGCGAGCAACTGGCCGCGCAGGACGACGTGTCGTCGCAGTTCCGGTGGCGGACCGTTCGCGCGAAGATCCTCGCATCGCGCGGCGACACGTCGAAAGGCGAGCGCCTGGCCCGAGAGGCGCTGACCCTGATCGCTGCCTCCGACGACCTCAATTCGAAGGGCGAAGCGTGGGTCGACCTCGCCGAGGTGCTCCGGCTCGCCGGGCGTGTCGCCGAGGCCACGGCGGCGGCCCGTGAGGCGCTCGCGCTCTTCGAGGCGAAGGGCAACACGGTCTCGGCGGCGCTGGCGCGGGCCACGGTCCAGGAGCTCGAATCGGCGGCCGTCAGCTGACGACGATCCGGCCGCACATCGCCGAGCAGATGCCGTTCCTCCGTGTCGCGGGTCATACGTGCCGGCGGAAGCGCCGGATTGCGCGCCGTCACGGGCCGGGGCTACAGTGCCGCCATGGACGAGCCACGAGGGGAACGCGAACGCACGCCCGCCCTGCAGGAGGCCGCACGGCGGCGCCGCACCCTCCACGAGGGGCTCGTCGCCCTCGAGGTGGCGATCTCCTCCCCCGCGGCGGGACGGATCCCCGAGTGGACGCGGCAGGTCGTCAAGGAGATGACGGCGGTCCGCGATGCGTGGGACCAGCACATCGACGGCACGGAGAAACCCGGTGGGCTCTACGAGGAGATCGTGACGACCTCGCCGCGACTGGCGGGCACGATCGATCGCTTGCGCAACGAGCACCCCGAGATAACGGAAGCCGTCGGCGAGATGCTCGCCCGGCTCGAGCAGGTAGAGATCGGCGGGCTCCCGTGGCCGCTCGACGACGCGCGCGACGACCTCCAGCGGCTCATCGGGCGGGTGATCCGCCACCGGCAGAAGGGTGCGGATCTCGTGTGGGAGGCCTACAACCTCGACATCGGCGGGCCCGAGTAGCGGTCGCCGCACCGGCAGCGCCACGGAACCGCGAGCTCACCGCGCTACGCTGGCGGCGTGCCCCGTATCGCGCTCGGCCAGCTGAACCTCACCGTCGGCGATCTGGCCGGCAACGTCGAGCAGATGGCGGCCGCCGCGGCGGCTGCCGCCGGATCCTCCGCCGATCTCGTGTGCTTCCCAGAACTCTCGATCACCGGCTACCCGCCGGAGGACCTCGTGCTCCGGCCCGAGTTCGTCCGCGACAACCTCGCTGCGCTGGAGGAGCTCGCGGCCAAGACCTCGGACGCGTGCCCGGTGATCGCCGGGTTCGTGGATCGCTCGGACCGCGGACTGCACAACGCGGCCGCGTACCTCGCCGGAGGGGAGGTCCGCGCTCGCTACCACAAGATCGTGCTCCCGAACTACGGCGTCTTCGACGAGCAACGCTACTTCGAGCCCGGCGAGCGCACCGAACAGGTCTCCGTCGGCGGCGTTTCCGTGGGCCTGTCCGTCTGCGAGGACGTGTGGCACTCAGGACGGCCGTTCTCCGACTATCGCGGCATCCCGATCGTCACGAACATCAACGGGTCGCCGTACCACCGGCGCAAGCTCGAGCAGCGCCTCGGCGTCCTCCGGGATCGCGCCCGCGAGTTCGGCGGGTGGATCGCGTACGTGAACGCCGTCGGCGGCCAGGACGAGCTCGTCTTCGATGGCGGCTCGGTCGTGGTGGGGCCCGACGGCGAGGTCGCCTACCGCGCGGCGCAGTTCTACGAGGACCTCCTGATCGTGGAGATCGACGACGGGGCGGCGAGATCCGAACGGGACGCGGCCTGGCCGGAGCCGCCCGAGTCGCTCTACCGCGCGCTCGTCGTGGGCCTGCGGGACTACGTCCGGAAGAACGGGTTCGACGACGTGGTCCTCGGACTCTCCGGAGGGATCGACTCGGCCTTCGTGGCGGTCCTGGCGGCGGACGCGCTCGGACCGGAGGCGGTGCGCGCGCTCGCGATGCCCTCGGCGTACTCGAGTCCGGAGAGCGTCGAGGACGCCGTCGACGTGGCGACGCGGCTCGGGATCCGGCTCGACACGACGCCGATCGAGGACGTGTTCGACGCCTACCGGTCGGCGCTCCGGCCGCTCTTCGAGGGACGTCCCACAGACGTCGCGGAGGAGAACCTCCAAGCCCGGATCCGCGGGAACCTGCTGATGGGCGTCTCGAACAAGTTCGGATCGCTCGTGCTCGCCACCGGGAACAAGAGCGAGTACGCGGTGGGCTACGCGACGCTCTACGGGGACATGGCCGGTGGCTTCGCGCCGATCAAGGACGTGCCGAAGACGCTCGTCTACGAGCTCTGCCGGTGGCGGAACGCGCAGGGACCGGGCGCGCCGATCCCCGAGCGGGTGATGGCGAAGCCTCCCTCCGCCGAGCTCCGGCCCGATCAGAAGGACACGGACTCGCTCCCGCCGTACGAGGTGCTCGATCCGATCATCGAGGCCTACGTCGAGGACGACCTCGGCGTCGAGGAGATCGTGGGCCGGGGACACGACCGAGCGACCGTCGACCGGACCGTCCGGATGATCGACCGGACCGAGTACAAGCGGCGCCAGGCGGCGCCGGGGATCAAGATCACGCCGAAGGCGTTCGGCCGAGACCGCCGGATGCCGATCACGAACCGCTACGTGGACTGACCGAAGGCACCCGACGAGCCGTCGAGGCGGCCGGCGATGCTCCCTACAATCTGCTGCAGGGGCGGTAGCTCAGCCTGGTTAGAGCAGGGGGCTTTTAACCCTCGTGTCGCGGGTTCGAATCCTGCCCGCCCCACCGCAGGCCGGGGGATGGAGTTGTGAAGGTCCGGCACCTCTGTCCCACATCGGCTCCAGCTCCTCCGTCCCACTCGGTGCCCCGGCTCCGGCTCCAGGGCGATGGTGGCTCCGGCACCTGTGTCCCACGCTCCACGCTCGGCTCGGTCCTGATCTTCACTTGCGCTCAACAGAGCCAAGGGGGATCTCGAGATGCTCACGGAGCTTTCGGTGGTTGAGCAGCGCTACCTCGCGGTCAGGGAGGTGCTCGACGGCGCCAAGGTCACCGACGTCGCCACCCGCTACGGCGTCGATCGGCGGACGGTCCACCGCTGGGTGGTCCGCTACGCGAACGAGGGTCTGGGAGCGCTCGCCGACCGGAGCTCCCGGCCCGACCGCTGCCCGCACCAGGTCGCCCCGGAGATCGAAGCGAGGATCGTGGAGCTCCGAAGGACCCATCCGGGCTGGGGTCCACGGACGATCCTCAGCAGGCTGCGCCGGGACACGGACCGACCTCCGTCCCGATCGTCGATCTACCGCTGCCTGGTGCGTCATCGGCTGATTGACCCGAAGCCTCGAAGGCGCCGACCCCAGGACTACAAGCGATGGGAGCGCTCAAGGCCGATGGAGCTGTGGCAGATCGACTTGATGGGCAAGGTGATGCTCGCCGACCACCACCGGCAGGATCGAGCGCCTGCACAAGACGATCCGCAAGGAGCTGCTGGCCGAGGCCACCTTCACGACGATCGAGCAGGCGCAGGCCGAGCTCGATGCCTGGGTCGCCCGCTACAACGCAGAGCGGGAGCACCAGGCGATCGGTGACGTGCCGCCCATGACGCGCTTCGAGCTCGTGGCTCGGTCGAGCGCCGAGGTGATCGATCCGGCCACGGACGATCAGCCACCCCCGCCCACGGGTCGCACGACCGCTCGGCGCGTGGACCGGGCGGGACGGATCAGCATCTTGAAGCACCGCTACCACGTGGGGCCGGCACCTGGTCGGGCAGCAGATGGCTGTGGAGTCGGTCGACGGGTTGCTCCACATCACCCACGACGGCGTCCTGGTCGCCACCCGCGCCCGGCGCCACCTGACGGAAGATGACGCCAGGATGGACCGGAGCGCGACGTCATCACGACCGGCGCGACCCACCACCGGCGGCGAGGTCCTCCGCAAGGTCGACTCATCAGGTTCGGTCAGCTTCGCCGGTGCTGGCTACCGCGTCGGCAACCGCGCCGTCGGTCAGGTCGTCGGGGTCCGCGTGGTCGCCGACACGGTCCAGATCACCCAGGACGGCCTTCTGCTTCGCACCCATCGCGCCCGTCACGACAAGCTCAAGGAGTTCGGAGCCCTGGCCAACCCCGGCGGCAGACCGAGGAGGAGCGCCCAAGATGTCGCATAGGTACTGGAGCCATTCCGGGACACGGGTCCTAAGACTGCACAGCCAGAGGATGGAGTCTTCAGCCGCTCGCGCGGGCGGCCGATGCACCGTGGATGAGCGAGATCTTCCACGTCGTCCCGACCGACGATTGGTTGGAGCACGAGGAGATCGCGGACCTTTGTGTCTGTGGTCCACACGTCGAGTTCTTCCCGAGAGGGAAGGTCGTCGTCCACCATGCCCTCGACGGGCGGCACGCCGACGAGCCGTCGTGGGCGCGGCAGCGGGCACATGAGGTGGGATCGCAGCAGTCCCTGGCAGAGGACCTCTCGCCGTAACCGGTCGCGGACGCCGAGCCTCCATGACGAGGCGATAGACGGAAGGGGCGGGCCGAAGCCCGCCCTCTCTGCGGTGTCCCCTCCACGCCACCTAGGTCCGATATGGCTCCGTCGTCTCCCCGGCCACGTCGGGTGATCCCGGCTGCATCTCTCGACGGACCTCCTCGGCCTTCTGGTGCATCTCGTCCTTGGTCTGGCCGGCGCTCGACCGCGCCTCCTGCTTGATGCGAGGCGCTTCCTGGTCGACCCTCGACAGGGCCCGCTGCCAGCGTTCACGCATCGGCTGGATGCCGCCGCCACCGATCGCGACGATGCCGACACCCACGACCAGCGCGAGCATCGCGTAGAAGAGACCGTTCACGATCTCTGGTGCGATCTCCACCTGGTTCAGCGCCGCAGCGATGCCGACGAACCAGATCGCAGCCGCGGCGGACAGCGCGAGCGTCCGACCGTAGCTCAGTCCGCCGAGCAACGACTCGACCAGTGTCTTCGCTGCGGTGGCGACCGCCGCGGTGATCACGACGATCAGGATCGCGACGAAGAGCTTGGGCAGGAAAGCGATGATGCCCTCGATCAGGTCGCTGATCGGGTTCGGGCCGAACACGCCGAAGGCGAGCTGGAGCACGAACAGGAACGCGACGTAGAAGACGATCTTCGCAAGGATCGAGCTCGCATCCAGCTTCGATCGCGCGAGCGCCGTCTGCAAGCCTCCCCGCTCCACGAGCCGGTCGAAGCCCACGCGCTCGAGGAGCGTGTCGAGCACTTTCTCGATCGCCTTGGCCACGAAGTAGCCGATCCCCAGGATCAACAGGAAACCGAGCAGCTTGGGAACGAACGTGATGATGGAATCCCACGCGCTCTCCAGACCGCCCTCGAAGTCGATGGCAGCTACCAACATCCGGTCCTCCTTTTCATCTCAACGGACCGCTGGTGAAGTACCCTCGATGATCCGGCCGCAATCACCGTCCGATGCCCGATCCGCCGGGCCCGAGGACAGATACCCAAGACCATGCGTCCGGCCGTGCCGTCCACGCGATCCGGCCGTGACGTCCCTCTACGGACCCTTCATCGCTTCGACGTCCGAGGGGCTCGCCTCGTCTTCCTCGACGTGGAGGTCTTCGATCTCTTCTTTCGATTTCGATTCCACCCCACGGACGTCGTCACGCGCTTCGGGCTCCACTCGCACGACCTCGTCGAGCTTCAGGTGCAGCGCCGCCGAGTCGCGGTTCTGCGTGTTCTGGAGGATGAACACCATGAGGAGGATGACGACCGAGATCCAGGTGTTCGTGACCTCCACTCCGAAGGCCACGAGCGAGATGACCACCAGGGCGGCTGCCACGGCGAACGCCCAATGGTTCCCGGTCCACCTCGCGACGAACGTGGCGAACTCGGCGAAGACCGTATGGGTCCTGCCGCTCCGGGCCCCTTCCCCCATCACCGCCTCCCCGTCGAGCGCGGAGCGGTGATCAGAGCATCTCCGTGCGAGCCTGCTTCGCGCGGTCGGCGCCGATCGCCGACTTCACGTGCTTCTTCTCCTCCGGGGGCGGCAGGACGGCCGGCATCCCGAGCGACTCCATCCAGAGCTCCCGGGCCCATCCCATCGTGTGGTACAGGTGCTCGTCCTCTTGCTCCTCGACCTCGCCGTGGGCCTCCTTCAGGACCTTCGCTTCGTCGCCGGTGAGCTTCTTGGCTGCCTCACCGATCAGCTCCCAGTTCATGTGGTCCTTCGTCTCGGCTTCCACGACGCATTCCGCGGCCACGAGCTGGGCGGCGCCCGGATCGGCCTTGAGGGCGGTCTCCATCGACGACACGAGCGTCTCGCCCTTGGTCCGTACGATCTGACGCCCGGGCGTCTCCGTCTCGGCGTCGAGGCCGAAGGCGTCGAGCACCCGGAGCATCACGACCTCGTGGTTCCGGGTCTCGTCCAGGTACTTGCCCCATTCCTTCTTCAGGTCGTCGTTCTGCGCGCAGCGGACGGCGGCCTCGTAGATCTTGACGCCCCCTCGTTCGGTTTCGAGCGACTGGTACAAGAGCTCGACGAGCTGATCCCTGTTCATCGCGATCCTCCTGGAGATGTCGACATCGGCCGCCCGGGTCGGGCCAGATGTGACTACCCCCCGCGACGATCGTGGAAACCCACGTCGCTGGTCGTCACTACGATCGAGCGCGGTGAAGGTGGTGGAGATGGACGGGCCCGGCGGCAGGTGGCGCGTGCTCGAGCCGGAGACCAGGAGGGAACGGATGCGCGGGTTGCGAGGCCGCCCGCCGCCGGGCCCGCAGGAGGCGATGCTGTTCCGCCGGTGCCGGAGCGTGCAGACCTTCGGGATGCGACATGAGATCTCGGTGGTCTTCCTCGATCGGACGCTGCAGGTGATCGAGGTCCGACGGTGCCGGCCGGGGCGCGTCGTCCGTTCCCGGGGCGCTCGTCACGCACTCGAGTGCAGCGTCACATCGGGGCTTCGCGTCGGCGACCGCTTCGAGCTCAGAGCCCGAGGAGGGCGCCGAGCGCGACGGCCACGAGGGCCGCGGTCCCCACGAGGAGGAGCGTGACCACCCACGGCGCCCAGCTCGGCAGCGCGATCGGCTCGCGGCGCGAACGCTCGGGTTCGACGAGCCCGAGCCACTCGAGCACCACCCGGAGCTCACGATGCGCCATACGACGGGTTTCGGGAGACGAAGGAGACTCCTTGAGCCGGTTGCCGACTTCGCCGCGTCGCTGACACGCTGCCGGGCGATGCACTTGCCACGTCCGCTCGTCTTCCTCCTCCTGCTCGCCGCCGCCTGTGGGGGGGACGAGGGGGGAGGGCCCGCCCCCGGGGACTACTTCGACCAACTCGAGCGGGTGAGCGAGACCGCCCACATCCAGGTACGAGGGCTCCAGCGAGACTTGCGGGTCCGCCTCGAAGACGTCCCGCCGGGCGAGGATCGGATGAGCGTGCTGGCGGTCTATGTGGATCAGAGCGTCCGGCTGTACGAGGACGTGACCGCTGCGCTCGGGGACCTGGATCCGCCGGAAGAGCTGGCCGACGCGCAGCGGGCGTACCTCGAGACCTGGCGGAGCCGCCTCGACCTCGTCGTCGCGGTTCGAGACGCCGGCTACCCCGGGCCGGACGCGATCCTGCGGGCGCTCGAGATGCCCGCCTTCGGCAACGCGGCGGCGGAGACCAAGGCCCGCTGCGAGGCCCTCCAGGCGGCCGTCGCGGCGACCCGCTCCGACGTGGATCTCGTCTGCGACGGACGGCCGGCCTGACCGACGCAGGGCGGGCGGCCCGAACCCCCCGGCTATACACTCTGGCTGTCCCCGATGGGAAGATGGCTCGAGGGAGGCCCCCATCGTCTAGCGGCCTAGGACGCCGCCCTTTCAAGGCGGAAGCACGGGTTCGAACCCCGTTGGGGGCACGGCACCACCACATATGCGCCCGTAGAGGAGTCCGGTCGTCCTCACCTCCCTGTCAAGGAGGAGATCGCGGGATCGAAGCCCGTCGGGCGCGCTGAGGGGACCGGGCAGGACTCGGTCTGCTCGCTCTCGAGGGAGCTACGCCGGAGCCTTGCGGTGGAAGCCTAACGTGCGTCCCACCTTCTGTTCGCCTGTCCACCAGGTCACCACGTAGGCACCGAAGCCCTTGAGGGGGAAGTACCGTCCCCAGCGGACGGAGGACCCGAAGGTGGCGCCCTTGTCACGGATCTCGAAGACGCGACACGTTCTCGAGCCGTCGGGGGCCTTCACGCAGAGCCGGTACTGATCGAAGAACTTCGCGAAGAGACCGATCCGCAGCCGCCGCACGCCGTCCACCAGTCGCGTGCTCTGACAGATGTCGCCGCTGGGACTGCAATAGGCGGTCGGCCGATGGTTCGCCTCTGCCCTCATCGGGAGGGCGAGCAGCATCACCGCCAACGTGAGAAGCACGATCCGGCGCATCCCAGCCCCCTTCCGGGACCCGAGGTCCCGACCACGGCCTCCTGGCAGCCTGGAAGCAGCTTATCCCACCGATCCCGGCCGATCCGACATCGGCAGACGAGCTGCGGAACAGCCCCTTTGTCTTCGGGGATGCCGCATCGACAGCCGGGGTGCGCAAGGATCTCGGGCTCCGTGACGTGCGGGGACCCGCCGGCACGGCAGCGTAGTACCGTTCCGGGCGCGTCCGGCGGCCGGGCCCACGGACGGTCGCGGTGTCGGGGAGGTAGCTCAGTCGGTAGAGCACGCGGCTGAAAACCGCGGTGTCGGCGGTTCGATCCCGCCCCTCCCCACCGACGGAGCCTCAGTTCAGGAGCTCGTGGCCCCGGATCTCCGCCCAGTGGGACAGGACCCCCTGGTAGATCTCCGCGGAGCGCGGGAACTCGTGTCGCTCCAGGGCCTCCAGCGCGAGGCCCAGGTCGCGAACGCTCCGGTCGTCGTCGAGCTCGTCCCACGTGAGGAAGTCGCACAGGCTCCCGTAGTCGAGCTCCACGAGCGACCTCGGGTCGAAGAGGGCGATCCACTCGTGCAGGTCCATCAGCAGGTCGCCGATCGGACCCAGATCCGATCGGCGGAGCAGCGGGATCGTCTGTCCGGCACGACGGAGCGCGCGGCGCGCCGTCGTGCGGTAGCGCAGCCGGAGGCGTCCGTGCTCGTCGTCTGCGAGCCGCCGCTCCTCGTCGGTGAAGAGCGCGAACCAGCGGATCGGCACGTGCCACGGGCTCTGGTGGCAGAACGCCACCGCGAGTGGATCGCGGCGACGGAGTCGGTGGAGCTCGCGAGCGACCCGCTTCGCGTCCTTCTTCGACAAGAAGCGCTCCGACAGCTCGATGGGACGGGTCTCGCGGAACGCGAGGGCGGCGGCGAGCACGCGCATCCGCGTCCTCCAGGGACTCAGGTACGTCCGCCCGTCGACGACGCGCACCTCCGAGTGCTCGCCGTCGGCGGACGCGATCAGGCCGAGGCCGTCGTGAGCGTGGTCGAGGTACCGGCGCCGACGGCCCGGAACCCACCGGTTCGACACCAGATAGCGCTCCCACCGCAGCTGCTCGTCCCGCTCGAAAGCGTCGAGGGGCTGGAACACTCGGAGGTAGGCGCTCGGGACCACATCGCGGATTCTATCGGCGGGGTGCATCTCCTATGCTTCTCGGCGTCCCCGAGACAGGAGCTGAGATGGACGGGTCCTTGTTCCCCGACTCCGGATGATGCCCCTACCCGAATGAAGGTCGTGTCCCTTCTCCCGTCGGCGACCGAGATCGTGTTCGCGCTCGGTCTGGGCGACTCCCTCGTCGGCGTCACGGACGAGTGCGACTACCCGCCCGAAGCCGTGACCAAGCCGGTCGTGTCACGGAGCGCGCTCCCCCAGGGCCGCCCGCTGTCTGCCCGAGAGATCGACCAGGCGGTCCGCGACACGCTCGAAGCCGAGCAGCCGCTCTACGTCCTGGACACCGATCTCCTGCGGCGAGAGCAGCCAGAAGTCGTGCTGACCCAGGACCTCTGCCGGGTCTGCGCCGTGCCCTCCGGACAGGTGCAGCGGGCGCTCGACACGCTCGGCCTGCCCGACGCGAAGGTGCTGTCGCTGGACCCCAACACGCTCGACGAGGTGATCGGGCAGCTCGACGTCGTCGGGAAGCTGCTCGAGCGGGCGGACGAGGCCGCCGAGCTGACCGCGTCGCTCCGCTCGCGCGTCGCCAAGGTGAAGGAGGTCGCGACCCGCCTCCCGATGCTGAACGTCTTCTGCCTCGAATGGTCCGATCCGCCGTTCGCAGCCGGGCATTGGGTGCCGGAGATGGTGGGAGCGATCGCGGGCGTGAACCTCCTCTCCGAGGTCGGCGAGCCCTCGCAGGTCGTGACCCACCGTCAGATCCGCGACGCGAACCCCGAGGTGATCGTGTTCATGCCGTGCGGCTACTACCTGGAGGAAGCCGAGGAGGAGGCTGGGCCATTGCTCGAGCATCCGGAGCTCCGGGAGACGCCCGCCATGCGCAACGGCAACGTCTTCGCCGTCGACGCCACGTCGTACTTCTCGCGGCCCGGACCGCGCATCGTCGACGGGCTGGAGATCCTCGCGTGGGCGCTGCATCCGGACGCGTATCCGACGCCGCCCGAGGGCACCATCTCGCGGGTGGGATAGGCGTGGCGGGCACGGACGACGCCCCGATCCTCGAGTTCGACCCCGCCGTCACGGCCGTGATCGAACCGTCGGCCGTCATGGCTCCCGAGGAGGGCGTCCCGTCCCAGGTCGTGCTCTGCTTCTTCCAGGAGGTCGTCGAGCGCGTCGTCGCCAGCCACGGCGTGCGAGAGCGCTCGCCGTTCAAGGCGGAACACGGCATCCATCCCTTCTGGGAGCTGGAGTGGGAGGGACGCCGGTTCGGGGTGTTCCATCCGGGCGTCGGGGCCCCGCTCGCCGCGGGATTCCTCGAGGAAGCGATCGCCAAGGGCTGCCGTTCCTTCGTCGCCTGTGGCGGCGCAGGCGCGCTCGTGCCGGAGCTCACGCTCGGCCACGTGGTCGTCCCCACGTCGGCGATCCGTGACGAAGGAACGAGCTACCACTACCTGCCTCCTAGCAGGAGCGTCGCCCCGAGTGACGCCGCCGTCGACGCGATCCGGGCGACGCTCGAGGATCATCGGGTGCCCTACGTGACCGGGCCGACCTGGACGACCGACGCGCCCTACCGGGAGACACGCGATCGGATGCGCCGGCGCGCGGAGGAGGGATGCCTCACCGTGGAGATGGAGGCCGCGGGGTTCTTCGCGGTCGCCGCCTTCCGCGGGGTCACGTTCGGACAGCTCCTGTACGCGGGTGACGATCTGTCCGGAGACGTCTGGGACGAACGAGCCTGGCTGGCGCACGCCGACGGGCGAAAGCAGCTCTTCTGGCTCGCGGCGGAGGCGGCGCTCCGACTCTGAGCGCTATCCTCGCCCGATGGCGACCTCGAACCTCGTGACCCTCGAGGACCTGGGCAAGCGCGTCACGTTCCAGTTCGAGCTCCCCAACGGCTACGTCGGGGAAGCCGTCGGCGTGTTCGAGCGCTGGGACGAGGACGCCGAGACCTACTTCGTGCGCAAGAAGGACGGTTCGGAGGCGCGGGTACCGGCCCGAGGTGTTCGCTTCGGCAAGGTCGTGGGGTAGGCCGGTCGGCTAGGAGGCCTTCGCGAGGCCACCCAGGACCCCGATCAGCTCTTCGACGTCGAAGGGCTTCGGCACGAACGCGTCGGCGCCGAGCGCGGTGGCCTTCTCCTTGTCGTCGGGTCCCGTGAGCGCGCTCACGATCACCACGCGCGGTCGCTGATCCACCGGCAGCTTTGTCATCTCCTGCAGCACGGCCCAGCCATCCATCTCGGGCATCATCAGGTCGAGCACCATCAGCATGGGGTGATGCTTCTGGAGCTCCTCCATCGCCTCGACGCCGTTGCTGGCGGTGTAGGTCTGGTAGCCCTCGTGCTCCAGGCTGAACCGGAGGACCCACGCCACCTGTGGCTCGTCGTCGACGACGAGGACGCTGTCATGCTCGTGCTCGTTCATCTCATCTATGCCTACGGCCTCCGACCGCTGCCGCTGCATACGTCCAACGGGTCGTTTCCCCCTGGGCCGCCTGGCCTCCGCCGTCCGACCGATGCTTCCATACCGGGGGAGAGGACCTAGTCATCTCGACCAGGTATCTCGGCGGTAGACGGGTCGTCAGACGACGCGGACGCCGATACCGGTAGAGATCTCACCGACCCGGAACGCCTCATGCATGCTGCGGGCCAGCGCCTCCGGGACCTTGTCCGGCTCGACCACCAGAAGCATGCCGAGACCCATGTTGAACGTCGCGAAGAGGTCGTCGTCAGAGGCCCCCGAGCGCCCCTGCACGAGACCGAAGATCGGGTGCTCCGGCCAGCTCCCTCGATGGATCGTGGCGCCCAACCCAGCCGGGAGCACCCGCGGCAGGTTCTCCACGATGCCGCCCCCGGTCACGTGGGCGACCGCGCGGAGCAAGCCTGCCCGCGCGAGCGCGACGACGTCGGGTGCGTAGATCGCGCACGGCTCGAGGAGCTCGTCGGCGAGCGACCGGTCCAGGCCGGGTGGCGTCTCCCCCAGCTCGAACGCCGGCAGCAACGCGGAGCGGACCAGCGAGTACCCGTTCGCGTGGAGGCCGCTGGCGGCGAACCCGATCACGACGTCGCCCTCCGCGACCCGATGGGAGCCGAGCAGCGATGCCTCGTCCACGACACCGACGCAGAAGCCGGCGAGGTCGAACGCGTCCTCTTCCATCACCCCCGGATGTTCGGCGGTCTCGCCCCCAAGGAGCGCGCAGCCGGCCCGACGGCAGCCTTCGGCCACCCCCTCCACGATCGAGGCGACGCGCGTGGGCTCCACCCGGCCGACGGCCAGGTAGTCGAGGAGGAAGAGGGGCTCCGCACCGGTGCACGCAACGTCGTCGGCGCACATCGCGACGAGGTCGATCCCCACCGTGTCCAGGTGCCCGGTCCGCCGAGCGATCTCGAGCTTCGTCCCGACCCCGTCGGTCGCCGCGGCGAGCAGGCGGCGTTCGTCGATCCGATAGAGGCCGGCGAACCCGCCCACCTGGTCGGCGACCTCGGGCCGCGACGCCCTCGCGGCGAGATCGGCGATCAACGCCACCGCCTTCGCCGCGGCTTCGGTATCGACACCGGTGTCCCGGTACGCGCCGCTCACGCCGTCGGCAGCCGGAGCTGGTCCTCCAGCACGAACTTGCCGGCGTGTTCCGGGACGGGGATCGGGTACTCGCCGTCGAAGCAGGCGCGGCAGAAGTCCTCGGACGGCTCGCCGGTCGACCGGACGAGCCCCTCCAGGGAGATGTAGCCCAGGGAGTCCGCGCCGACGAAGGTACGGATCTCGTCGACCGCGAGATCGGCCGCGACGAGCTCCGCCCTCGTGCTCATGTCGATCCCGTAGAAGCACGGCCAGCGGATCGGCGGGGCCGTGATCCGGATGTGCACCTCGCTGGCCCCTGCCTCCCGGAGCATCGCGACGATCTGACGGGTCGTCGTGCCGCGGACGATCGAGTCGTCGACCACGATCAGGCGCTTGCCGTGGATCGAATCGGGCAAGGGGTTCAGCTTCAGCTTCACGCCGCGTTCGCGGAGCGACTGGGACGGCTGGATGAACGTGCGGCCGACGTACTGGTTCTTGTGGAGCCCGTCGCCGTAGGGGATCCCCGAGACCTCCGAGTACCCCTGCGCGGCGGAATGGCCCGTGTTCGGAACGGCGATCACGAGGTCGGCCTCGACCGGATGCTCGGCGGCGAGGAGGCGGCCCATCTCGCGTCGCACCTCGTGGACCGAGACCCCCTTCATGCGGGAGTCGGCCCGGGACAGATAGACGAATTCGAAGATGCAGAGGGCGGCGCGCGGGCTCCGCGCGAAGTGGGCCGAGTGCAGACCGCGATCGTCGATCCGGATCAGCTCGCCCGGTTCCACCTCACGGATGAACGCGGCCCCCACGATGTCGAGCGCGCAGGTCTCGGAGGCGACGACGAACCCCTGCGGCAGCTTCCCGACCGCGAGCGGACGCAGGCCGCGGGGATCGCGGGCGGCGAAGATGGAGCGCTCGTCGGCCATCACGAAGCAGAACGCCCCCTCGAGCTCGGGCAGGACCCGCATCGCCGCCCCCTCGAGGTCGTGGTGGGCCATCTCGGCCGCGAGCATCGTGGCGACGAGGTCCGAGTCGGTGGTGGCGGCGGAGGAACGACCCAGGCGTGCGACCAGCTCGCCGGTGTTCACGAGATTTCCGTTGTGACCGAGGGCGAGCGCGCGCACGCCGTCGTTCTTGAAGACCGGCTGGGCGTTGTCCCACGTGGTGGAGCCGGTGGTCGAGTACCGCGTGTGGCCGACGGCGAGATCCCCCTGCAGCGTCGTGAGGGTGGCCTCGTTGAAGACCTGGGCGACCAGCCCGAGGTCCTTGTAGACCAAGATGTTGTGGCCGTCTGAGACGGCGATGCCCGCCGATTCCTGGCCGCGGTGCTGTTGGGCGAAGAGCCCGAAGTACGTCAGGCGGGCGACGTCCTCCCCCGGGGCCCAGACCCCGAACAGGCCGCATGCGTCTCGAGGACTCTCCGCTCCCACCCGAGGCCAGTCTACCGAGGGCTGTCACCCCGGCAGTGGAGCTCACGCGAGGGTCGGCGGCAGCGACCCCTCGAGGGTCAGGAGCCGGCGCTTGCGGGACGGACCACCCGCGTAGCCGCCGACGTCGCCGCCGGCGCGGAGCACCCGGTGGCACGGGACGACGATCGGGATCGGGTTGGAGCCCAGGGCGTTGCCGACCGCGCGAGACGCACGCGGGCGGCCGATGCGCTCGGCGAGCTTCCCGTAGGTGGTCGTCCGCCCGAAGGGAACACGAGCCGTGGCCGACAGGACGTCGCGGGCGATCCCGCGCATCAGGCGCCGGTCGAGCTTCAGCTCGAAGTGGGTTCGGTCGCCGGCGAAGTACTCGTCGAGCTGCCGACGGGCCTCGTCGGTGGCGGCGGCGTGCTCGAGGATCCGGGGCGAGAGCTGCCGCGACAGCCTCGCGAGCAGCTCCTCGCGCTCCTCGTCCTCGAAGGCCACGTACGCCAGACCGCGCGGCGTCACCGCCAGCAGGAGCTCCCCCACCGGGCTCTCGACCTCGCCGATGGCGACGTCGAGGAGCCCTCGAGCGGCGGCGGCCGTGGCGACCGCCGCGGCCGCGGCCGCGGCCAGGCGGTCGGCTTCCCGGCCGCCTCCGAGCCTCTTGAGATCCCTCGCGTTCGGGTGGGTCGTCATGCCATCAGCTCCCTCAGCTTCTTCACGCCCTGGTACACGTTCGCCCGGGCCGCTTCCTCGGAGATCCCCATGACCTCGGCGACGTCCGGGTAGCTCCGATCGAGCACGTGCCGATGAACCACCGCCACCCGCTGCTTCGGCGGCAGGCTCGACACGGCCGCCCGGAGATGACCGTCGAGCTCCGAGTGGCCGCCGGGCGAGACCGCCACCTCGGGCAGCTCGCCGGACGGGATCGCCCGGCGGCCCCTCGCCCGATGGTGGTCGATCGCCTTGCGCGAGGCGATCCGGAGGATCCACCGATCGAGGTGGGACGCGTCCGCGAGCCGCGGGTACGCGCGGAGCGCCGCCACGAACGTGTCCTGGAAGCAGTCGTCGGCCTCGTCGGGGCCCACGGCTGCCATCAGGAAACGGTAGACGGTTCCCTGCTGCGCCTCCAGGAAGTCGCTGAACGGCGGGAGCTCCACGATCCGAGATGCAACCACAACCGAACAACGGCTCGGCGAGCCGTCGTGTGAGACGGCACTCCCCGAGCCCGTCGATCTGTTCCGACGTCGTCAGGGGGCTCCTTCTTCGTCGCTTGACATATGCCGATATCGGTATATATGCTCTTGGCGATGGCACGGACAGCGACGACGGCGGACGCGTTCAACGCGGTGGCGGAGCCCCGACGGCGGCGGATCCTGGATCTCCTCGCCGACGAGGAGCGACCCGTGAACGACCTCGTCGTGCTGCTCGGCCTTTCGCAGCCGTTGGTGTCCAAACACCTGCGGGTGCTGAGAGAGGTGGGACTCGTGGACGTGCGGAACGAAGGGAGGCAGCGGATCTACCGGCTCAACGGTCACTCGCTCAAGCCCATCCACGACTGGGTGAAGAACTACGAGCGGTCGTGGTCGCAGCGCTTCGATCGGCTGGATGTCGTGTTGGAGGAACTCAAGAGGAAGGAGCAAGGAGATGGAGGCGATGACGAGTAGCGGTACCGCGGTCGTGACGCTCCCGGCGGACACGCAGATCGTGATCACGCGGGAGTTCGACGCCCCGAAGCACCTGGTCTACCGGGCCTACACCGAGCCGGACCTGATCGCGCGTTGGTGGAGCGGCGAGAGGGGTGAGGTCACGAGCGTCGAGGTCGATCGCCGGGTCGGCGGAACGTGGCGCTACGTGATGACGGCCAACGAGGGCTTCGAGGTGGCGTTCCACGGTGAGTTCCGGGAGATCGTCCCGAACGAGCGGATCGTCACGACGGAGGTCTACGAGATGCCCGAAGGAGACCCGCTGGCGGGATCGCCGGAGGCGGAGGAAGGCGCGCTGAACATCGTCACCTTCACCGAGGTGGACGGGCGCACCACCCTCACGACCGTCGTGGAATGCCACACCAAGGAGGTGCGCGACGCGATCATCGACTCGGGTATGGAAGGCGGCATGCAGGAGGCGATGGACAGGCTCGAGCACGTCGCGATCTCGCTCCGCTGAGCGGATCACCGGTTCGCCGGATCACCGGGACGACGTCCCCGGTGATCCGGCGTCCGAACCCGGTTCCGGCATGTCGCCGAGCAGGCGAGGGATCGCCTCCTCCCAGACGCCCGTGAGGTCATCCACGGTCGCATCCACGAGGCCGTCGATCACCGCTCGCGGGCCCCCGGTCTCGCCGAGGCGCTCGAACGGCACCCCTCGTGTGGCGGCGAGCCCACGGAGCGAGCCCTCCCGCTCCGGCGTCACCGACACGACCACCCTCGACGCCGATTCGCCGAACAGCAGGACGTGGGGCGGCAGGTCCCCCTCCAGCGTCACGGCGAACCCGTGCCCGCCGAGGATGCCGCACTCCGCGAGCGCCACCGCGAGGCCGCCGTCGGAGCAGTCGTGCGCCGATCCGAGGAGGTCACCGGTGGCGGCCTCTTGCAGCAGGTCCTGGAGCCGGGG
>JBOGVD010000090.1:0-5264 GCA_050696355.1 Actinomycetota bacterium | reverse complement strand
CTGCCTCCTCCTCCCTGTTCGCCTCGAGCCTGGAGGAGTGCACGGCGGCCTAATGGATCAGTGCTCTGCGGCACGACATCCCACGAGCCGTTGGCTCCTCACCTGCCGGCGGGGGCACGATCTAGGCTAGGGTTCGGAACCCTGACTCGCTCGGTGCTCACCCGCCGGCGGCTCGGAGAGCAGTCTCCACCAGGAGCCGCTCAGGACGCCATTAGACTCGGGCACCGCGTCCGAGGAAAGGGGTTCGATCGCATGGCGAAGGGGATCGTGGAGCGACTCGCCGACGGCCCGGTCCTGGGCGACGGCGGCTACCTGCTGGAGCTCGAGAAGCGTGGATACGTGCAGGCGGGACCGTTCACGCCCGAGGTGGTCGTCGAGCATCCGGACGCGCTGGCACACCTGCACCGCGAGTTCCTCCGGGCAGGCGCGGAGATCCTCCAGACGATGACCTTCTACGCGAGCGACGACAAGCTCGCGACGGTCGGGATGGAGGGGACGGTCGACGACATCAACCGGAACGCCGTGCGGATCGCCAGGGAGGTGGCTTCCGAAGGCGACGCTCTCGTGGCCGGCAACCTCTCGCTCACCTGGGCGTACGACCCCGCGGACGCGGGGAGTCCGGATCACGTCCGCGCTCTCTTCGATCGCCAGCTCCAGGACCAGGTCGACGCGGGTCCGCCCGACTTCTGGATCGGGGAGACCTTCTCGTTCCTGGGCGAGGCGTTGCTGTTCGTCGAGCGAGCGAAGGCGACCGGTCTCCCCACGATGGTCACGCTCTCGTTCGAGGCGCTCCCCGCGAAGACCTACGAGGGCGACGGTCCGGGCGACGCGGCGAAGAAGCTCGCGGACGCCGGCGCCGACATCGTGGGCGTGAACTGCCTGAACGGGCCCGCGCAGCAACTGCCGATCGCGCGGGCGATGGTGGAGGCGCTCGCGGGCGCCGTGCCGGTCGCCGCCCAGCCGGTGGCCTACGCCACCTCGGAGCAGGCGCCGGACTTCACCGCGGGCGACGCGTTCCCGTTCGCGCTGACCCCGATGACGCTCGCCCGGGGCGAGATGGCCGCCTTCGCGGCCCAGGCGAGGGATGCCGGCGTCGGCTACATCGGCTCGTGCTGCGGGGCCGTGGCCGAGCACGTCCGCGCGATGGCCAAGGTGCTCGGGAAGCTGCCCGAGGCCGAGCGCGACTGGACGTCACCGACGGGTAAGGCGATGTCCGCCTACGAGTACTACGAGCACTCGCAGACGGAGGTCTGAGCGCGACGCGCTCGCCAGGGGTCTCGCGGACGGCCCGGTGCTAGACGGCGCCTCCAGAGACGTCGAGGGTGATCGGGCGTCGAGCGGTCGGTTCCCAGTCGCGGAGCGCTTCGGCGAACTTCGCGACGAGCGCAGCGCCTCCCGCCAGCTCCAGCAGGCGCAGGAGGGGATAGCGCTTCAGCACCGGGAGCCGGGAGAGCAGGGGTGCGCCGATGATCGCGGCACCCGCGAGGAGGCGGCGGAACCGGCGCCCGGCAGGCGAATCCAGGAAGTCTTCGACGTCTTGGACCGCCACCTCGACCCGGTCGCCGATCCGCCGCAACCCCTCCATCGCTAGGAGAGTTGGCGGTTGGTCGGACCGGTCGTTCCCCGGCGCACGAGGCGCACGAGCACGACGAGCGCGGCGGCCGCGAGGATCGCGGCGATCCACGGCACGCCTTCGTTGTCCGGGGTGATGACCTCGGCCAGCAGCCAGCCACCGAGGAACGCGCCGACGGCGCCGAGCACGATCGTCAGCCAGATGGGCATCGGGTCCTCGCCCGGCACGAGGAACCGCGCCAAGGGACCGATGATGCACCCGATCAGGAGGAACCCGAAGACTTCTCCGATCGACATGTCGTCGCTCCTTCCGAGCACCATCCGGTGCCCCGGGAGCCATACCCCGTTGAGACGCGCTCCATGCCCTCGGTGGCCAAGGAGCGCCGCCGATCACCGAGTCGGGGTCGATCCGGCCGGTTGTGTGGAGATCCGGCAAAGGTGGGTACGCTAGACGGGGTACCTCGACGACACCGAGGCCGGAGGCGCATGCGAACGGAGATCGGAACTTCAGCACGGGACGCACGCTTCCGGCACGATGCGCTCTTCTACGCGGGGACCGACGAGTTCGTGGTCCGTGCGGCCGCCTTCATCGCGGACTCGATGGCGGCGGCGGAGCCGATCCTCGTCGTGGTGAGCGCGGAGAAGATCGAACTGCTCCGCGGGAAGCTCGGCGGAGAACCGGACGGTGTTCGGTTCGCCGACATGGCCGAGGTCGGGCTCAACCCGGCGCGGATCATCCCCGCGTGGCGGGCCTTCGTGGAGGAGCAGGCGTCGTCGGGGCGACGGTTCCGCGGGATCGGCGAGCCCGTCTGGGCGGCGCGGAGCGCCGACGAGCTGGTCGAGTGCGCGCGCCACGAGGCGCTGCTGAACCTCGCGTTCACCGGCGCCGCGGCGTGGTGGTTGGCCTGTCCCTACGACACCACGTCGCTCCCCGCCCCGGTCCTCGAGGAAGCCCGGCGGAACCATCCCTACGTGGTGGACGGCGACGAGCGCGGCCCGAGCGCGGTCTATCGCGGCCTGGACGACGTGGCCCGGCCCTTCGACGAGCCGCTCCCCGAGCCGGTGAACACTCCCCACGAGCTCCGCTTCGCGTCCGACGGGGACAGCCTGACCGCGGTCCGTGCGACGGTCGGTCGGGCGGCGGAGGCCTTCGGTCTCGGCGAACTTCGCTCGGCCGATCTCGTCCTGATCGCGAACGAGGTCGTGACCAACAGCCTGCGGTACGGGGGCGGCGCCGGTCTCCTCAGGATCTGGGAGGACGCCGAGACCTTGATCTGCGAGGTCGGCGACGCAGGCCGGATCGAGGACCCGCTCGTCGGACGGTGGAAGCCGCCCGCCGATCGAGGCTCGGGCTTCGGGCTGTGGCTCGCGAACGAGCTCTGCGACCTGGTGCAGATCCGGTCGTTCCCGACCGGATCCGTCGTCCGCCTGCACGTCAGCAGGTAGCGCGAACCGCTCAGGTCCGCACCTCGAGACGGCCGTCCCCGGAGATCTCCACCGTCCCGGTGCCGAGCGGACGGCCTCCCATACGGGAGCCCGGACCCGACGGCGCCACCCGCAGGACCGTGAGCCCGCTCGCCACCTGAACGTGGATCAAGCCCGGTTCGGGATGGTCGGCTGGCCGCAGGCCGCCGTAGTAGAAGGCGAGGATGTCGTCGGTCGACAGGCCCCTGCGGGCCTTCCCGTAAGCGCCCCACTGCACCATGCCCACGCCGTGGCCCCAGCCGCGGCCCGTCACCACGACGGCCTCGCCGGTGGTCGCCAGACGGAGCCAGCGGGACGGGATCGTCAGCGGCAGCGTTCCCCCGCCGGCCTCCGGCGGGTACCGGCCGGGCCGCAGGCACGGGGCCCAGGTGTTGACCGCGTCGCGGAGATCGCCGGCGTCGATCGACCGGGCCGCGCCGCCCCCACGGAGGGTCAGCGTCTCGCCGTTCGCGCGGGCGCGAGCGATCGACGGTCCGGACGGCCACAGGCCGGCCGCGCGCAGGAAGCGCGTGAGGTCGCCGAGGGGGAGCCGGACACGCCAGCGCGAGGTCGGTGAGGCGCCGTCATCCCGTTCCGTGATGGATCGCAGGTACGCGAGCGGAGCGCTGCCGAAGATCTCCTCGTTCGCGTAGGTGCGGCCGTTCGAGGTCGAGAAGTACACGGTCGTCGCCGGCCGGCCGCCGTCCAGGAGGACCTTCCCGTCGGTGCGGCGGACCGCGCGTACCCATCGGCGGTGCGTCGGATCCGGGGGGACGGGGATGCCCCGGTAGACCTGGCACGCGGTCGTCGCGCAGATCGGTTGGTCGAGGGTCTCCCCTTCGCCGCCGGCCCACCCTGTCGTCGCGAGCGCGTAGCTGCGGGCCGCGACCGCCTGCGCCTCCAGTGCCGCCCGCGGCCAGGACGACGGCACCTCGGCGATCCCCTCGAGGTATCGGTCGAACGGGACGGTCACCGTGAGCCCGAGCGTGCCGTCCTGGGCCCGCCGGACCTGCAGCGCACCCGGGAAGCGCCCCGTGAGGGTCATCGGCTCCGGCTTGCGGCATCGCGTCGGCACCAGGGGGAAACGGCCGCGCACGAGGAAGGAGCCACCGCGCGGCGGCGTGAGTCGGACCGACGACGTGCCCGGCTCGACGAGGTTCCCGTCGACGGCGGAGGTGGACGGAGACGGCTGGACGGACGGTGGTGCCGTCGAGGGCATCGCGGACCGGCTCGAGCCGGCGCGGCTCGCATCCTCGGTCGAGGGCGACGCCGTGCACGCCGCCGTCACGACGAGCATCGCCAGCGCCAGCGCCCGGGCTCGCGCCTCGCCGCGGCGCCTCGCTCCTGCGGGGGTCATCGCCACGACGCTACCGGGCGCGCCGTCGAACGCCTGCGGGTGGTTCCTGGCGAAAGTGTGACAAGACCACCCCTTCCGGCTTGACCGGCTCCACCCGCCGTCATACCGTGCGGATGCCCTGATCGGAGTGAACCGGGGGCGGGGAGCAGGCAAGGGACGCTAGCCGAGACCCCGAGGTCCCGGACCGGCCGCAAGGTTGGTTCGTCCGGAACTTTCCGATCAGGGCCTTTTCATTTTCCTCCCGGGGTCTCGTCGCCGCTCGCGCCCGTACCATGGCCCGGCTGCATCGTCCGCGGCTAGCATCTGCCGCGCGATGACCGAGGACCCGAACCCCGATCGCCCGCCGGAAGAACGTCCTGCACCGGTCGGCCCGGTCGATCCACTCGTCGTCCCCCGTTTCGCGGGACCGGCGACGTTCGCCCGCCTCCCTCGTCGCGAGGACGTCGACGTCTGCGACGTCGCCGTCCTGGGGATCCCGTTCGACAGCGGCGTGACCTATCGCCCGGGTGCCCGGTTCGGGCCCCACGCGGTCCGGAACGCGACGAGGCTCCTGCGGTCCTACCACGCCGGTCTCGACGTCCACCCGTTCGCGGTGCAGCAGGTCGCCGACGCCGGCGACGTGGGCTGCAACCCTTTCGACATCGCCGAGGCGATCTCCCAGATCGAAGCCGCGGCGGATCAGGTCCTGGACTCGGCGACCCGTCTCTTGTCGATCGGTGGCGACCACACGATCGCGCTGCCGCTGCTGCGTGCTCTGCACCGCCGTCACGGCCCTGTCGCACTCGTGCACTTCGATGCTCATCTCGACACGTGGGACACGTACTTCGGCGCCGCGTACACGCACGGGACGCCGTTCCGCCGTGCCTGGGAG
>JBOGVD010000089.1:0-13728 GCA_050696355.1 Actinomycetota bacterium | reverse complement strand
GTACCCACGAGGAGCCGCGAGAAGAACCGTTCCCATGCACCCATCGTACCCATGCCGGCCCAGCACCCGGCCCCCGACGCCGACCCCGGCGGCGCTCAGCGCCGAGTTGCCGTATGTCGGTGGGCCGGGCTAGGGTGGTCGCCGTCGGCTTCGGACCGAGTGGCCCGGTCCTCCTGCGCACGACGCGCGCTTCCCACCTTCCCAGGGTGTGTTTGGCGTGCGTCCGTGCGTGGGAGGGGGTCCTTGGGCCGGTGCAGGCGAAGGTCGCACTGAGAAGACGAGACCAGGAGGTGATGCGAACACCCTCGACCGAGCGTGGAGTGACCAGGTCCGGAGCGGCGCCTGCCGTCCGGGCTCGGCACGGAACGAGGCTGCCAGCCACGTTCGCCGCGCGGGTGAACCGGCCCATGACCACGATGATCCGGAAGAGCCGCGGCATCTTCGCGGCATCGATCCTGACCGCCGTCATCATGAGCTTCCCCACAGTCACGACATCGGAGGCGATGGTGCAACGAGATGCGTTGCGCGTCGTCTCGACGAAGATCTGCCCGATCGACTGGCGTCAGAGCACGTGGCACGTCAAACAACTCATCCGTTGCGCCGCTTCCCACCACGGCGTGAGCCCGCGCAAGGCGCTCCACATCGCCTGGCGTGAGTCCCGGTACCGTCCGAGCGCCTACAACGCTTACGGGAGGGCGGCCGGCATCTACCAACACCTCACGAAGTTCTGGCCCGGCCGAGCGCGGGACTTCGGATTCAGGAACTGGTCCGTGTTCAACGCACGCGCCAACATCATGGTGACGATGCGCATGGTGCGCCACTACGGATGGGATCCCTGGGCTCTGTGAGCGGATGGGCTCTGTGAGCGGATGGGCTCTGTGCTCAGGGCCCTTCCAGGATCGGACCGCCCGGGCGGGCGAGCGACCGCAGGACCTCGCGCACGTCATCGCGCGAAGCGGCCACGGCGCTCGCACCGGGCGTGTCCCGATCGGTCACGATCCGCATCGGCGGGAATCGCTCGCGCACGAGCGAGACCAGCCGGGCGAAATCGCCGAACGCCACCACCGCATGGGGCCGCTCCGTGTCGACCAACCCCAGGGCGTCGGCCTCCGTGGTGGCCCCCGGGGTGAGCTCCCACTCGGCCGCCGTCGTCGCGCGGCGGAGCGCCACGAGCGATCCGTCGTCGGAGGCCACGCACAGCACCTTCACCGCCCGACACACGGCTAGAGCCACCCTCGCTTCCGGAAACCCACGTAGAGCCACCCAGCCGACACCGCCATGGCCGCGAGCGCGAGCGGATACCCGAGGACCCAGTGGAGCTCGGGCATGTGCCGGAAGTTCATCCCGTAGATGCCGGCGACGAGGGTCGGGACGAGGATGATCGCCGCCCACGCCGTGAGCTTCTTCATCACCTCGTTGAGCTGATGCGCCGACTGCGCCATCCGGATGTCCACGATCGTCGTGAGGATCTCCCGGACGCCGTCGGTCAGCTCGACCGTCCGGAGCAGGTGATCGGTGATGTCGCGGAGGTACGGGATCAGCGGCGGCGTCACCAGGTCGGAGTCGTCCGACAGGCGGTCGACCGCTTGCCGCATCGGGACGGCGTGCCGGCGGAGGCGCACGGCATCTCGGCGCAACCGGAGGATCTCGAGCTGCAGCGGGGTCCCCTCCCGCTGGACGGGCTCCGACCGGAAGACCTGCTCCTCAAGGTCGTCGGCTCGATCCTCCAACTCCTCGATCACCTCGAGGTAGTCGTCCACGATCTCGTCCGCGACGGCGTAGAGCGCGGCCCCCGTCCCCGGCGCGAGCGTGCACACGATCGGCCAACGGCTCCTTGCCTTGCTCAGGTCGAACGCGGGAGCGCACCGGAGCGTGACCAGGAACCGACGTGAGGCGAAGACGAACATCTCGGACTCCGTGACCCCCCCGGAGCCGACGGACAGCGGCCGGAACACGGCGAAGACGTGGCCCGGGTAGAGCTCCATCTTGGGTCGCTGGTTGCGGTGGTGGACGTCCTCCACCGCCAGGTCGTGGAGGTCGAGCTGCCGCTGGATCTCCACGACCTCCTCCGGGGCGGGATCGACCGCGTCGACCCAGACCCAGGACGACCCCTCGAGCGCGGAGACCGTCCGGCGCAGGTCCTTCGTTGCCACCGCCGCCGCTCCGACGACCCCGTCCCGGACGACGTGCGCCTCCATGTCGGGGAGCGTACCGGAGCGGTTGCCCGCGAGCCGGCCGCCCCGGACGGCCGCCCGCGCTCCCGCTGGCCTTCCTGCCGCCGAGACCGCAGAGAGGGAGGCAGATGGCCCCGAGACGCGAACCCGCGTGGACCCATCCGATCCTCACGTAGCAGGCGGAGGCGCGAGCCAAGAAGCTGCAGAACCGGATCGCCGACGCGATCGCGCGGTTCGCCGGATCGATGACGTTCCCGTACCTGCACGTCGCATGGTTCACGTTGTGGATCGCCCTGGGCGCGGAGGACTTCCCCCTACGGGTTCCTCACGATGCTGGTCTCGCTGGAGGCCGTCTTCCTGTCCACGTTCGTGATGATCAGTCAGAACCGTGCCGACGCGAAGCTCGAGTCGCTCGCGGAGCATCTGTGGCAGCTCGTGCAGGCCGAAGAGCACGAACGAAGACCTGCTCACGATCGCCCGCGAGATCTGGACCTCACCAAGGAGATCCATCGGATGGGCGGCGGGAAGCCCTCGTCTTCGTCAGCTCGATGAACGCCGCCCGGCACCTCAGGTGGCGAGCGAGAAGACCTTCTGGAGGGTGAAGCCGAGCAGGGCGCACGAGGGCCAGGTGAGGACCCATGCCGCGACCACCTGGCCGGCCACCCCCCACCGGACCGCCGAGAATCGCTTCGTCGCGCCGACGCCCATGATCGCGGACCCGATCGCGTGTGTGGTCGACACCGGGATCCCCAACCGCGCGGCGACCGTGATCACGGTCGCGGCACCCGTCTCCGCGGCGAACCCCTGCACGGGCTCGAGGTGCGTCATCCGCATGCCCAGCGTTCGCACCACCCGCCAGCCGCCGATCATCGTCCCGAGGCCCATCACGAGCCCGGCGGACAGGACGATCCAGGGCTCGATCGTGAGCTCACCGACGTTACCGGCCGTCCCCGCCTCGTTGAGGGCGATCGTGAGCGCGATGATGCCCATCGTCTTCTGCGCGTCGTTCGTCCCGTGGCTGAAGGCCATGAAGGCGGCGGACAGGACCTGTCCCTTGCCGAAGATCTTCCGGACGGTGGCCCGCCGGACGCGAACGAACACCCGGTAGATCAGCACCATCAGCGCGAAGCCGAGGAGGAAGCCGCCGAGTGGCGACGTCACGAGGCCGATGAGCGACGCGTTCGTGCCCTGGCTCTCCAGCGCTTCCAGTCCACCGGCGGCGAATCCGGCGCCGAGCAGGCCCGCGACGAGGGCATGGGATTCGCTCGAGGGGAGGCCGAAGGCCTGGGCCGCCAGCGCCCACAGCGTCGCGGCGAGCACCGCCGCGGCGACGGTCTCGAGGCCGACGAAGTCCGGATCCACGATCCCCTCGGCGATCGTCTCGGCCACCGCGGTCCCCACGATGAGCGCGCCGACGACGTTCAGCACACCGGCCATCAGGACCGCGTGGAGAGGTCGCATCACCCTCGTCGACACCACGGTGGCGATCGAGTTCGGCGCATCGGTCCAGCCGTTCGCGAACTCGAACAGGTAGGCCAGGAAGAGGACGATCCACAGCATCAGCTGTGCTTCAGCGCGATCGTCTCGAGCATGTTGGAGACGTCTTCGAGCTGGTCGATGGCCCCTTCGGCTTCGTCGATGATGTCCTTCCACTTGAGGACGTCCATCGCCTTGTGGTCCCCGCTGAACAACCCGGCGACCGCTCGCCGGTAGATCCGGTCGCCCTCGTTCTCCAGCCGGTTCACCTCCACCCAGTGCGGCTCCAGCTCGCGGAACCGCGGCAGGGTCTGGAGCGCCTCCCGGGTCACGCGGCACCCCTGCACCAGGACGTCGGCCTGCGCCTTCATCTCCGGCAGCGGCTGCTCGATCGTGTGCAGGACGAACAGATCGGCGGCGGCCTCGATGTGGTCGAGCACGTCGTCCAGACCGGAGGCCAAGCGATGGATGTCCTCGTGGTCGAGCGGTGTCACGAACACGGTGTTGAGCCGCTTCATGATCTCGTGGGTCACCTCGTCGCCCTCGTGCTCGAGGTCTTTGAGCCGCTCGGCCTTCCTCCCGACGCCCTGGAAGTCGGTCACCAGGTCCTGGTAGGCCAGTCCGGCCTCCTCCACCTTCTGCGCGAGACGAACGAACATCTCGTAGAAGCTCTCGTCCCGCGGAACGAGCCTGAATCGCAACTTCGGCATCCTCCGGCCCCTTCGCTCTTCGGCCGCAGGCTGGATATCACGCGAGCGACGAGCACCGCAACATGCGCAGCTCAATCAGTCGACGAACCGGTACCCGAGACCGCGCACGGTGACCAGGTGCGCGGGCCGGTGGGGGTCCTCCTCGAGCTTCTGGCGAAGGCGCTTCACGTGGACGTCGAGGGTCTTGGTATCCCCGAAGTAGTCGGGGCCCCAGACCTCCGAGATCAGGTGCTCCCGGGTGAGCAAACGGCCCTTGCGCCGCAGGAGGATCTCCAGGAGCGCGAACTCCTTCGGCGGCACCGGGACGAGGTGGTCGCGGACCCGGACCTCGTGCCGGTCGGGATCGAGCTCCACCGGGCCGGCGCGAAGGATCGCGTCCGAGCCGGCCGGAGCCGCCGCGCCCATCTCCGCTCGACGGAGTTGGGCGCGCACGCGACTCACGAGCTCGCGCACCGAGAACGGCTTGGTGACGTAGTCGTCGGCGCCGAGCTCGAGCCCGGCGACCTTGTCGGCCTCGGCGTCCTTGGCGGTCACGATCACGATCGGGACGTCGGACTCCGCCCGGATCGCCCGGCAGACGTCCAGGCCGGAGAGCTCCGGGAGCATCAGGTCGAGGATCACGAGGGCCGGGCGTTCCGCGCGGAACCGGTCGAGCGCCGAGCGGCCGTCGGCGACGACCGAGACCCTGAAGCCCTCTCGTTCGAGGCCGTAGCGGACCGTCTCCGAGAGCGCTTCCTCGTCCTCGACCACGAGGATCCGGGTGAACTCGGAGCCCACGTCAGCCGCCGGCTTCCACCTCGTGCGAGGCGTCGGTGAACTCGCGGAACTCCCCCGTGATCAGGAAGCTGACCTGTTCGGCGATGTCGACGGCCTGGTCGCCGACGCGCTCCAGCGCGCGGGCGGCCAGGTTCATGTGCAGTCCCCAATCCAGGCCGCTCGGGTCGTGCGCGAGCTTCAAGGCCTCGAGATGGGTGGCACGGTTCAGCCGGTCGACCGGGTCGTCCATCGTCGGCAGCTGCAGGCAGAGATCCAGGTCCCGCCTGGCGAAGGCCTCCATCACGGTCCGCATCATCGATCCGACGATCGAGCCCATCTCCTCGAGCTGCTGGACCATGACGGCGCTTCCCGCGTGCTCCTTCGTGACGAGGTAGAGCTTCGCGATGTTCACGGCCTGGTCACCGATCCGCTCCAGGTGCAGGCAGCTGTGCATGATCGCGGAGATGAGGCGCAGGTCGGCCGCGACCGGCGACTGGAGCGCCAGGAGCTGGAGGACGCCCGAATCGATGCGCAGGTAGAGGTCGTCGACCTCGTCGTCGCCGTCGATCACTCGCTGCGCGAGGTCGTCGTCGCGCCGGACCACGGCATCGACGGAGCGCTCGACCTGGGCCCCCGCGAGCTCGCCGAGCGACAGCAGCTCGAGCTCGATCCGCTCCAGGGCCTCGTGGAACGACTCCCGGCTCATCCGAAGCGCCCCGTCACGTAGGCCTCGGTCCGCTCGTCCGACGGGTTCGTGAAGATCTTCTCGGTCCGGTCGAACTCGGCGATCGTTCCGGTCCGGGTCCCGTCGTCGTTCACGTCGACCGAGAGGAACGCCGTGCGGTCGGACACCCGTCCCGCCTGCTGCATGTTGTGGGTCACGATCACGATCGAGTAGTCGGCCACGAGCTCGTCCATCAGATCCTCGATCTTCGAGGTGGCGATCGGGTCGAGCGACGAGCACGGCTCGTCCATCAGGATCACGTCCGGGGTCGTGGCGATCGCCCGCGCGATGCACAAGCGCTGCTGCTGGCCTCCGGACAGCTCGAGCCCGGACCCGCGCAGCTTGTCCTTGACCTCGTCCCACAGGGCCGCTCGCCGCAGGGAGCGCTCCACCAGCTCGTCGAGGTCACCCGTGAATCCGGCGATCCTCGGGCCGAACGCGACGTTGTCGTAGACCGACTTCGGGAACGGGTTCGGCTTCTGGAACACCATCCCGATGCGCCGGCGAACCTCGACCGGGTCCACCTCGGGGCCGTACAGGTCGACCCCGTGGTACCGGACATCGCCCTCGACGCGCGTCCCCTCGATCAGATCGTTCATGCGGTTCAGGCACCGCAGCACGGTCGACTTGCCCGAGCCGGACGGACCGATCAGGGCCGTGATCTCGTGGAGGCGGATCGGCAGCGAGACGTCGCGAACGGCGAGGTGGGTTCCGTACGAGACGCGAACGCCCGAGACGTCGAGGATCACCTCGCGCTCGTCCGTATCGTTCCCGCCCGCGGCGGCCTCGCGGCCGTGCATCCACGCGCTCCCTGCGGGGCTCACCACGCCGGTAGTATCCACGACCTCACCAGGACCGCTCATACCGGCTCCGCAGCACGATCGTGACGAGGTTCACGATCAAGATGGTGACGAGCAGGACCTCGATCGCCGCCGACGTGTTCGCTCCCCACTCCTGCCCCGGCAGGCGTGACCAGGCGAAGACCTGCACCGGCAAGGCGGTGTACGGGCCCTGCAACGTCTCCAACGGCCCGCCCGGGCTCGTCGCGAGGAAGCCGGTGACCGCCCCCACGAGCAGCAGCGGCGCCGTCTCGCCGAACCCCCTCGCCAGGGCGAGGATCACGCCCGTGAACATCCCGGGCGCGGCGGCGGGGAGCACGTGGGAGCGCACGACCTCCCATCGGGTCGCGCCGACGCCGTACGCGGCCTCCCGGATGCTCCACGGCACCGCCCGGAGCGCCTCCATCCCGATGATGATGACCAGCGGCATCACGAGCAGCGCGAGGGTGAGGCCTCCCGACAGGTAGCTGCGCCCGTAGCTCGCCGAGCCCGTCGCCGTGCGGAGCGCCTGCACGAAGACGACAAGCCCCAAGATCCCGTACACGATGGACGGCACGCCCGCGAGGTTGCGGATGTTCGCGACCAGGATCCGTCGCAGCCGGGTGTCCCGCGCGTACTCCTGCAGGTAGATCGCGGCCGCGATCCCGAGCGGCAGCGCGATGGCTGCCACCAGCCCGATCAGGATCAGTGACCCCACGAGCCCCTGCCGCACCCCGGCGCGATCCGGCAAGGACGAGGTCTGTGAGGTGAGGAACCCGACCCCGCGGTCCCGGAAGACCGGCCAGGCGTCGATCCCGATCGTCACGAGGAGCGTCAGGAGGGCGGCCAGGGAGAGCAGGAGGGCGAGCAGCAAGGCGCCGGAGAAGAGGCGGCCCTGCAGGTCCCGGGTGCGGCCGGTCAACGCGAGCTCCACGGAGGACCGGGTCGCCGATGCCGGGATCGCCATCAGTACACCCTCCGGACCCTGCGGACGAACCGCTCGCTCACGAGGTTCAGGCCGAAGGTCAGCACGAACAGGAGGAGACCCACGGTGTAGAGCGAGTCGAAGGCGTTCAGTCCCGTGGTCGTCGTCACCCGGTCGGAGCCGTAGGCGAGCGATGCGATCGCGCCGGTCATCGTCTGTCCCGGACCGAGCACGTCGAACGTCCGCTCCGATCCCCCCGTCCCACCGGCGGCGATCGCGACGACCATCGTCTCGCCGAGCGCCCGCGACAGGCCGAGGATCAGCGCCGCGACGATGCCCGAGATCGCGGCCGGGAACACCACCCGCAGCGTGACGGAACGCCGCCTCGCCCCGATGCCGTACGCGGCCTCCCGCAGGGAAGCGGGGACCGCGCGGAGGGCGTCCTCCGCGACCGAGCCCACGAGCGGGACCGTGAGGATCCCGACCCCGATCCCGGCGGCCAGCAGGGAGAAGGCGCTGGTCGAACCGAACAACCCCTGCACGATCGCAGGCTGGAGCACGACGAGGGCGAAGAAGCCGAGCACCACGCTGGGGATGCTCGCGAGCATCTCCAGGGTGGGCTTCAGCACCCGGCGGGAGCGCGGCCCGGCGTACTCGGACAGGAACATCGCGGCGCCGAGCCCGAGCGGCGTCGCCACCACCATCGCGACGAGTGACACGAGCACGGAGCCGGCGAGGATCGTCACCATGTCGAAGCGGCCGCGGCGCGGGAACCACCCGTCGGCCCACAGCGCGCTCGGATCGATCTGGGTGAGGAAACCGACGCCGCGGCCGACGAGCGCGACCACGATCGCGAGCGAGACCAGGATGGACACGGCGGCGGCGGCGGCGAGGAGCAGCCGGACGCGCGTCTCCTTCCGTCGGCGCGCGGGGTTGCCCCGGAGCGCCGACGGGGGAAACCCCGGGTCGGTCACCGATGTGCTCATGTCGTCGTGCGCATGGCCTGTCCGGTCGCCCGCAGCACGCCTATGCGACCGCCTCCTCCCAGGCGGTCCGCGACGCGTCCTGCCGATCGGCCGGGATCGGCACGTACCCCGAGCCCTCCACTGCCACGTCCAGGCCCTCGGCGGTCAGATAGAGATCCACGAAGGCGGCGAGCGCCTCGTGCTCCGTGGCCTTCGCCGTGTTGACGTAGATGTAGAGCGATCGGGAGAGTGGATAGCTGCCGTCCGCGATCGTGCCGATGTTCGGCTCGACGCAGCCCTCGCCGCCGTCGATCGCGATCTCCCGCACCTGAACGCCCGCCGACTGCGCGAACGCGTAGCCCACGAACCCGAGCGCGCTCTGCGATCCCTCCATCGCCTGGATGATCACGTTGTCGTCCGGTGAGGACTGGTAGTCGGCGCGCAGCGACTCCACCTCGTCCTCCGGCACGCCGCGGCCCTCGGCGAGGTCGGGGATCCCGACCAGCTCGATGAACGCGTCGTAGGTGCCGGATTCCTCACCCGGCGCCGTGATCTCCAGCGGGCGACCAGGGAAGGAGCCGGTCCCACCGACCTCGGCGGCCAGTCCCGAGGCATCGGCCCAGGTGTCGAACCCGGTCGATTCGGGACCGAACAGCGCGTAGAGGTCCGGCGTGCTCAGGCAGCCGACGTCGGTGTTGTCGGGGTGCGTCATCACCGTCACCCCGTCGAGCGCCACCTCGAGCTCGACGTACTCCACGCCGGTCTCCTCACAGGCAGCCACCTCGTCCTCGTCGATCGGGCGGGAGGCGTCGCTGATGTCGGTCTGTCCGGCACAGAACAGCTCGAAGCCCGCGCCGGTCCCCGGCCCGTCCACCGTGATCGCGACGCCGGCGTTCTGCTCGCGGAACAGCTCGGCCACCAGGCTCGTGATCGGCTGCACCGTCGACGATCCCGACATGAGGATCGTCCCGGAGAGCCCCGCATCCGTCCCCCCATCGTCGCCGCCTCCGCACGCCGCGAAAGTGATCGCCAGTGCGAAGGCGCCTGCGAGCGTGCGCCACGTCCACATCCGCGTTCGATCCCCGCGCGTCCTGTCCCCGTCCATCCCGCCCCCTCTCGTCCGCCCATCCCTCGGCCCGGCATCAACAAGCCGCCGAGCGATCGTCCGACCGATCGGACGTTAGGAGGCCGGCGTGGCGCTCGGACGACCCGCGGATGAACGCGTGATGAACGTCGGGGATCCGCAGGTCAGGGTTCGCTTCCGTGGACCGTAGACTGCCGCCGTGGTCGAGGCAGCCGTCATCGGCGCGATCGTCGGTGCGATCGTCGGTGCGGCCACCACCACGATCGCGACCCGGGTCCGCGCCCGCACGTCATCGGCGGAGCTGACTCGGGTCCAAGCCTCCCTGGCCGAGAGCGAACGAATCGCGGCCCGTGCGGACGAGGTCAGAGGCCTGATCGACAGCGCGATGCAGGAAGGCGTCCTGCTGTTCGACGGTTCCGGCCAGCTCGTCTTCACGAACGAGGCGAGCGGACGGCTCCTCGCACGGCGCCCAACGTCGCTCCCGCTCTTGTTCCCCGCGGCTGCGGCCGAGGCGGCGACGGACGTGGCGACGACCCGAACGCCGCGCGTGGTCGAGGTCGAGACCGTCTCGCCGGCCCGGTGGCTGCGGTTCGCCGCCACGCCCGCGGGCGACGGCGGGGTCCTCGTCGTCATCTCGGACGTGACCGATGCGCGGCGCCTCGACGCGGTCCGCCGCGACTTCGTGGCCAACGCGTCGCATGAGCTGAAGACGCCGGCCGCCTCCATCCGAGCAGCCGCCGAAACGCTGCTCGACGCGATCCCGGACGATCCCGACTCCGTGACGCGCTTCGCCCGGACCCTGGAGGGAGAGGCCGAGCGTCTGTCGCGGATCGTGGCCGATCTCCTCGATCTGTCGCGCCTCGAGGCCGGAGGGGAGCCGGTCGGCACGGTTCGGCTCGATGCGCTCGTCACCGAGGAGACAGGCCGGTTCGCCGACCGCGCTCGCGACGCCGAGCTCCGCCTCGACGTCCGGACGGAGCCCGTTCCGGCCGTACGAGGCTCCGAACGGGACCTCGCCTTGATGGTCGCGAACCTGATCGACAACGCGATCAGGTATACACCCGGCGGGGGTACGGTCGATGTGCTCGTCGATCCCGTCGACGGACGGGTTCGCGTGCGGATCGTCGACTCGGGGATCGGCATCCCACAGCGCGATCTCCGGCGCGTGCAGGAGCGCTTCTACCGGGTCGATCGCGGCCGCTCCCGGCAGAGCGGCGGGACCGGGCTCGGATTGTCGATCGTTCGCCACGTCGCCGAGAACCACGGGGGATCCGTCTCGGTGCAGAGCGAGGTCGGTCGTGGGACGACGGTTGAGGTCGTGCTCCCGGTGGCGGGACCGGCCTGACCCCCGCGTATCCTGCCTGCCATGACCACCCTCTTCCTGGTCCGTCACGGCCTCACGGCCGTGACGGGATCCCGGCTGTACGGCCGCACGCCGGGGATCCACTTGGACGAGCGGGGGCGCCGGCAGGCGATCGCGCTCGCAGAGCGCTTCGAGGGCGCCCGGCTCACGGCGGTGTACTCGAGCCCCCTCGAGCGGTGCGTCGAGACGCTGGAGCCGACGGCGGCGGCCCACGGTCTGGAGATCGGGCTCACCGACGCGCTGATCGAGATGGACGCGGGCGACTGGACCGGGCGGACCCTGCCGTCGCTCCGCCGCACGAAGCTCTGGCAGACCGTGCAGCGCAGCCCATCACGGTTCCACTTCCCCGGGGGCGAGAGCTTCGTTGACGCGGAGGCGCGGGTCCTCGACCAGGTCGAACGGATCGTCGCCCGGCACCCCCGAGGTCGGGTGGTGGTCGGCACGCACGGCGACCTCGTGCGGATGCTGATCTCGCATCTCGCCGGCGCGCACCTCGACCAGTTCCAGCGCGTGATGGCGGAGCCCGCATCGGTGTCCGTCGTCCACCTGGGCGACGGCGTGCCCCGGATCATGCTCGTGAACGACACGGGAAGCCTCCGCCGGTTCGCGCCTGCCCCGCGGGAGCGCGCCGACCGCGGCCGCGGGGACGGCCGTGCGAGGAAGCTGCGAGGATAGGTCCGATGGAGCTCGGACCGGTCGATCGCATCACCGCCGACGCGGTCGGTGAGCCGGGCGCACGCACGTTCTACCTGCAGGCGCGCGCCGGCACGGAGGTCGTCACCGTGATCGTCGAGAAACAGCAAGTGCAGCTCCTCGCCGCCTCGGTGCTCGAGCTACTGGAGGATGCGCCGGAGGCCGAACCGACCGAGGTGGAGCCCGCGGCCGACCCCCCGGCGATGGGCCTCGAAGAGCCCCTCGACCCGCGCTGGCGAGCCGGACGCCTGTCGATCGGCTTCGATCAGGATCGCGACCTCTTCCTCCTCGAGGTGGAGGAGTTCCAGCCCGACCTCGAGGAGCTCGACGTCGACGACCCGCGGCCGCTCGTTCCGGAGACGGAGCCGGAGTCGATCCGGATCTGGGCGTCGCCGCCCCAGATGCTGGCGCTGTCACGGCACGGCACGGCCGTGGCGGCCCGCGGCCGACCGACGTGCCAGTTCTGCGGCAACCCGATCGACGCGGAGGGCCACGCGTGTCCCGCGATGAACGGGCACTCGGCGCGGGGCTGAGCGACCCGGCCGTGCCGGACGTCCTCGCGACCGGCGAGCTCGAGATCCTCGGACGGCTCCCGAACGCGTCGAACCACACGTTCCTCGCGCGGGCCCGCCTGAACGGCGACGAGCTGTTGGTCGTCTACAAGCCCCGTCGCGGGGAGGCGCCGCTGTGGGACTTCCCCGAAGGGACCCTGTGTGTGCGCGAGGTGGCGACCTACGTGGTCGCGCGCACCCTCGGGTGGCCGAACGTCCCCGCTACCGTGCTGCGCGACGGCCCGTTCGGCGTGGGATCCGCCCAGCGCTTCGTCCCCTTCGATCCGGACGAGCACTACTTCACGCTCGCGGAGCGTTTCGTCGCGGAGTTCCGGCGCGTCGCGGCGTTCGACCTCGTGATCAACAACGCGGACCGCAAGGCGGGTCATTGCCTCCTCGGCGAGGACGGCCGCATCTACGTGGTGGACCACGGCGTCTGCTTCAGCGAGGAGCCGAAGCTCCGGACGGTGATCTGGGACTTCGTCGGCGACCCGGTGGAGGAGCAGGCGAGGGCGGACGTGGCCCGGCTCACCGACCACGTGCGCGAGGGGCCGGTCCGCGACGAGCTGGCGAACCTCCTGTCGGAGGCCGAGCTGGACACGCTGGCGGCCCGCGCCCGATCGGTCGCCGAGCTGGAGCGCCTCCCGGACCCGGGAACGGATCACCGCCCGTTCCCCTGGCCCCCGATCTAGATGATGCTGCGGACCACCGTGGACACCCCGCTGGGCGCGTTCACGGTTCTCGTCGGGGACGCGGGCGTCCTGCAGACGTCCTTCGGCGAGCTCGGTCCCGAGGCGGCGGTGGATGCCGTCGAGGATCGGCGCCGCACGGCGTCGATCCGCCGAGAGGTGGAGGCGTACTTCGGCGGCGCGCTCCGCGCGTTCGAGACACCCGCCGACCTCTCCGCCCTCGGCGACGGCTTCGCGCGCCGCGTCCTCGAGACCGTGCGGAGCATCCCGTACGGAGAGCTCTGGACCTACGGCGACGTCGCCGGCATGGCGGGCAGCCCCCGCGCGGCGCGCGCCGCCGGGAGCGCGCTCGCCGGCTGCCCGATCGAGCTCTTCGTCCCGTGCCACCGGGTGGTGCGGGCCGGGCCGAACCTCGGGAGCTACGGGGGCCACGACGACCGCCGGCGGTTCCTGCTGCGCCTGGAGGGCGCTCTCCCCGGCGCTTCTCCGCGTCCGTGAGAAGGTGGAACGGATGAGCCGCCGACACCTCCTGCCCGCGATCTTCGCGCTCTCCGGGCTCCTCGCGGCCTGCTCGAGCCCGGAGGGCGGGGGCACCGGACCCGACCTGAACACCTCGTTCGCAGCGCAGATGGCGAGCACGTGGCACTTCGTCGGCGCGCCGCAACGCGTGCAGGTGGGGATCCTGGCGAGCGACGCGAACGGCCTCCGCGTCGTCACGCAAGGCTCGCTCGACATCGCGTTCGCTGCGCTCGCCGGGGCCGACCCCGCGCCCGGTCCCTCCGTCACCGCCACGTACGTGC